>JAHEBB010000363.1 GCA_024642575.1 Trueperaceae bacterium
AAACATAGCCAAGCAAGTAAGCTCCCGAATCCCCCATAATGATTTTTGCTGGACTAAAATTATGTCTTAAAAAGCCCAAAGATGCGCCAGCTAAAGCCGTCAATAACAAGATAGCTGCGCCGCGATCAGGAAATTGCACCGCAACTGCTAAGAGGCTAAAGCTCGAGATAGTAGCTACCCCTGAAGAAAGTCCATCCAGCCCATCAATAAAGTTAAAAGCATTGGTAAAACCAACAATCCAGAGTAAGGTAACAACAACTGCAGCCGTTTGACCAAAATAAACATAGTCAGCTGTGGCAAAGTAGTTAGTTATAAAGTCAACCTTGACCCCATTGACAACCAGGATACCCGCTGCCAAAAACTGAGAGGCCAAACGCATAGCAGGCGGCACTTCCCATAGGTCATCAATAAAACCAACCAGGGTCATGAGAGCCGCCCCTACAGTTATAGCTAAAAGCTCAACTCTGTAAGCATCTAGCATTTTAGGGTAAAAGGTGCTTGTTATGAGAAGCGCTACCAGAAAACCTAAAAAGATAGCAATGCCACCGATATTGGGCATGCTACCTTTATGAATGCGACGCCCACCCCCTTGCTGAACCGCATTTATCTTAATTGCAAAATCCCTTACCTTGGGAACAAACCAAACAACCAGTGCAAATGCTGTTAAAAACGCTGTTGCAATAGCTGGAAAATAACTGAACAAAGCCTCCCTCATTTCATGCTCATTCTGACCTGTTCAAATGTGCCAAGTGTGAGAATTTAGTCAGCCCTACAAACTTAGCGTGTGCCATAGATTCGGTCTCCTGCATCACCAAGGCCAGGCACGATATAGCCTTTATCATTGAGATGGCTATCGAGCGCGCCCAAAATAACTGGGATATCAGGATGCGCCTTATGAACCGCTTCCACCCCTTCAGGTGCGCCAAGAATACAAAGTAATTTGATGCTGGCTATATTTAAATCTTTAAGCACATCTAGAGCAGCAATTGCGCTGCCCCCAGTTGCCAGCATAGGGTCCAGGACAAAAACATTGCGCTCAGCAATATCTGAGGGTAGTTTTCTAAAATATTGCACAGGTTTTAAGGTCTCATGATCTCTGTATAAACCAAGGTGACCTACCCTTGCACTAGGAACCAGATTCAAAATACCATCTGCCATAATCAAACCTGCCCGCAAAATGGCAACGAGAGCGAGTTTTTTACCGGCAAGGCGATTTACTGTTGCTGTTGCAAGAGGCGTTTCAACTTCGGTGGGCTCGAGCGGTAAATCACGCATAGCTTCAAAAGCCATAAGCATAGAAATTTCCGTACAAAGCGCCCTAAAATCCCTCACATTGGTATTTTTATCTCTTAAAAGCGTAATTTTATGCTGAATTAAAGGATGATCCATCACCGTTACGTTTGGATAACTTGCCATACCCTAAAACTTACCATGTTCGTCATCCTTTGTGGCGTTTAAAAATGTAAAAAAGTTCACACACCTAAGAAAATACCAAATCCTATTGGAACTGGCTATAAAATCAAAAATCAATCTGAGAAATCTTTTACATTGTCAAATCTGAAAGACAGATATTGTATGCCTAAGGAAAATGGTCACAAAATGATGTCAACCAACACCAGATTCAGCGATATCGTTTTAGAAGACGCTAAGCTCTCTATGAGCGCAAAAGGCGTTTTTGTAAGTATCGGCTTTTTGGGTAATGGCTGCAAGCTCGAGAAATTACTTAACCGCTCCACAGATTCAACCGCTGCCCTCCTTAAAGCTTTAGAAGAACTGCTTAAAGCAGGGTATATAGAAATGGATGCCCGCAAAAACATTCATGTGAAATCTCCTGCGGCATTTGGCTCTAAAGCCTTATAGCGCTTGAATCAGTCAGATTTTGTTTAATGGCTAAGCCTCTTGAGTCTTTAGGCTAAAGGCTCTCAATATTCTATAAAAACCCAGCAATGACCTATCTTAATCAAGGATGACTGCCAAACGATAGAATTCGGCCTAGGTTGAAAGTGACGTTTGTCTCTAGGGAAGGTCTTTGAACTTTCTGATAGGCTAACACTACTAATTCTAAGTAAAATAGGCTTGGAGGCATTGTGAAACGAAAAGAGAATTTAGCAAAACATGTCAGGTTAGCCATGATGATTGTCATGGCCATTGGCGCTTGGTTAACCCTAGCATCCATTACGCTTAATTATGGCAGCAGTGGAGCATCTATTAGCAATACCATTATGGGCTTGCTCTTAGTCATACTAGCAATTGTAGCGAGCCGCTCACCTCTTGAGGCGAGTCCTGTTTGCTGGATCATCGGGGCGATTGGTGTCTGGCTTGCACTATCCCCGTTTGTCTTAGGCTACACCGATCAGCTTTTGGTCATGGCAAATAATCTTTGGACTGGCCTCATTACCGTAATTTTATCTGCATTTGCCGTGGGTGAAGCGCAAGGGCTCGAGCAGACTCTCGAAAGCCACTAAGTCTAGTCTCGAAAATATTTTCAATGGGCGCTGTAATGCGCTCATTTTTTTTATTTTTTGTTAATACCCAACTTATAGCACTAACTCTAGATATTGCATCTATGCTGGCGGGTACAACTAAGAGACAAGATATAGCAGGTATCATCTGGTCGGCTATACAATGCCTTTTAGAAACAGTGTCCTGACCGATGATTTTTCAGATAACACGGTAGCTTCTATAATTTAGAGTGCTATACATCTGAATTTTTGAGTACAAACAACACTCAGCACAATGTGTCTTAAGGACGTAAATCAGTTTTCTGCTTTTGCCTTTGCTAAGGAGCTGTTAAGCCTTTAAAAACACATCTAGCAACCCAGTTAAGTATTCGACAGTCTAAAAGCGTTTGACATTTGCTCCCCAAAGCTCTAAACTTAACAGGTTTGCGTAGACTTGCTACGCCTTACTTGGCTTAACGAGTGATTTTCAAGATAAAAGTGACCAAAGAGCCAAATGAATCAAAGTCCATCTTAGCTTAGTGAAATTTAGGTCAATAGCATGGGTTCTGGTGAGGAAGCAAGAGCTACTCAATCTTTAAAACGACACGCGTTTTAAAGCGAAAGGACAACATGTTTAATGACTATCCTCTCCAGGAGCGGGTTCTTACCGTTCTTGAGAAAAAGGGCTTTCGTGTGCCTACTCCTATTCAGGCCGAAACCCTCGTTCATACCCTAGAAGGCAAAGATATTCTTGGCCAAGCCAGAACAGGTACGGGTAAAACCCTTGCTTTTGGTTTACCTATTGCGTCTAAGCTCGAGCCTCAAAAAGATAAAGCCCGCTCACCAAGAGCCCTGGTTTTAACCCCAACGCGAGAACTCGCCTTGCAGGTTAGCCAAGAATTAGACTGGCTAGCACCCCATCTAAGTGTGACCAGTATTTATGGTGGCACAGGTTACCGCAGCCAAGAAATGGCGCTTAAAAAAGGCACCGATATTGTCGTCGCCACGCCAGGTCGCGCCATTGATTATCTCAACCGCAATGTTCTTGATTTAAAAGCCATTGAGATTGCTGTACTTGACGAAGCCGATGAAATGCTTAGCATGGGTTTTTCTGAAGATATTGAAACCTTACTAAGTGCAACCCCAAAAGAAAGACAAACCTTACTTTTTAGTGCAACCCTTCCCCGCTGGGCAAAAAAACTTGCCCGCGATTATCAAATTGATCCTGTACATATTAATGTTATGGACGATGAAGACGTGCTCTATCAAGAAATTGCCATCGAATGCAATCTGCAACACCGCCCTGGCATCTTGAGTGATCTCCTTCATACCCATTACGCTGATAAGACCATCATCTTTACTGAAACCAAGGCTGAAACCGACGAACTTGCCAAATTGCTTGAAGAAAAAGGTCATAGTGCTGAAGCTATAAACGGTGACTTAAATCAGATGCAACGCGAAAGAGTAATGCGCCGTTTTCGTGCAGGTCAGGTAAATGCTCTTATTGGCACCAATGTGGCAGCCAGAGGTCTTGATATCCCACAGGTTGATTTGGTTATTCACTACCGCTTACCCAAAGAAGCCGAAGCCTATCAGCACCGCTCAGGTCGTACCGGTCGGGCCGGACGTGAAGGTAGCGTTGTCATGCTTTATGGCCCCAGAGAGCGCCGTGAACTACAGAACCTCGAGCGCGTGGTAGAGCGTACATTTCAGAGAATCAGCCCTCCCGGCAGTGACAGTGTAAAAGAAGCCAAACTGCAAAACTTACTGGATAAAGCCAGACAGCAAGATAGCAAAGATAAAAATACCTGGAAACTGATTGCCGAAGAAATCATCAAAAGCAAAGATAGCGACACCTTAGCGGGCTTATTTAGTCACTTACTTGGTGGAGCACCTATACCTCGTAGCCTTTTAACAGGTGAAGATAACTGGGTTACGCTCGAGTTTCCTGAAGCCATGCCTAATGCCGGTAAAGTTATGCGCATTCTTAAGTCAACGGGTGTAAATGAAGTGGGTCGTATCTTGCTTGGTAAAGACAGTGCCTTTGCAGATATTAGACCTGAAGATGCCGAAAGCTTCTTGGAAAAATCTGATGAAGCTAAAAGAGCGCAGCATGTTCCTGTTGTGGTTGAAAAAGCTCCTGAAAAGCGTCGTGGTTCACGTCCTTTTAAAAAATCAGGCAAATCTCGCTCACAAAATGGCTACAAAGCCCACTACTAAGGGAAATTCTGGTACATTGTGTTGTCGGATTTAATGTAATGCTTATAAGCACATGATAAACTTCCGACCGAAAGGAGAAAATCATGGCAAGTACGATGTCCAAAGGTGGTCTTGTTGATGCTGTTGCAAGCAAAGCCAATCTCACCAAAACAGACGCAAAAGCAGCATTAGACGCAATGATCGACGAAATTACCGCTCAACTTAAAGCTGGCAATAAAGTTCAGTTAACAGGTTTCGGAACCTTCGAAGTTCGTCAGCGCAATGCACGTCAAGGGGTTAACCCTTCAACTGGTAAGAAAATTACCATCAAAGCCAGCAAAGCTCCTGCATTTAAAGCTGGTGCTGCTCTTAAAGACTCAGTTAACTAAGTCTCTTAAGATCAAAAAGAACCTTCTTAAGTTTTTAAGAAGGTTCTTTTTTTTCGCAACGGTTGACAATCAATAGAAAATAGCGTTTTAAAGGTTACCTTCAAATTACCAATGAGTTCATTTAGTAGGTCATCCCTCCTAATAAAGGTGCCTCGGCAAATGATACCTGCTAAGCAAAAGGCTAAACCTCAAAGCAGTGATTATCTTCTGGTAGGGTTACTGGCCCCTTAAAGATGGCTCGAGCCTCCAAGAGCATATTCTCTGGACTACCGTATCTGGCAATATGAATCAGTGCAAGCGCTTTTGCCCTGGCCTTAAGAGCCATTTGGGCAGCTTCTGGCGCTATAGGATGGGCCAGATTTTTGGCGTCTTGTACAAAGGTTTCCCCATCGGCTAAAGCGCAAAGGGCGTCGCAAAGAAATAAGTCGGCATCTTGCGCCGCCAAAATAACCTTCTCACAGGGAATGGTATCAGCACTAAAAGCGATGACTTTAGCTTCATGGCTAATTCTGACAGCGTGGGTTGGTACACGGTGCTGAACGTCAAAAAACTCGAGCTTATACCCAGCAATCTCATAAACCTTGCCAGCAACCACAGGATGAAAATGCAAATGCCCCATAACACTAAACACCG
>JAHEBB010000364.1 GCA_024642575.1 Trueperaceae bacterium
ATTGATTAAGTTCACTTACAAAGGCACCAACGTCTTTAGGGGTTACAACGCGAAGAGAGCCCGCTTCTGGAGTTTGATTAATGTTTTGCTCAAATAAAAAGAGACCACCTACAGTACCTACACCATATAGACTCGTACCTACACCATACAACCCTTGACCTTCGAGTGAGAACTCGTCAACATAACAATTGCTACCAGATTTGACTTGTGGAATTTCTAAGGGTTGAACCACTTTGGCAAAAATAGCAATTTTGAACTTAAACCTTTTTCTTTTATGGAAAACTTTAAAAGTGAGTGGCTTAGTTTTTTCACCTGGAGCAAGTCGACCATTGCCCCCCCAATCACCATCAGTAACTTCTGGCAAAATAACGTCTACAGAGTGACTAGTGGATCTACTTGCTTTAAACTTAAAAGGTTGGGTGAGGGTTTTATTGCTTTTGTTTATAAAACTTGCCGTGATAACTAATTCTTTGTAAGAAGGAAAGCTAACGGAAAAATCGGCAATTTCCAAAAAATGATTGACTAGCTGTAAATCTCGCCAAGTATTTGTAAAAAGCTCATCCTCTATATCATGACTCAATTCAGCTTCGGATTTTTCTGGATCAATGTCCATTGTGAGAACGGGTTGAGTATTCAAGGTTTGTTCAAAAGCTTGATCACTGCTACATGCAGTAAATAATCCGCACATGCCCAGAATAATCGAAAAGAAGTAAGACAAATTCTTATTCATAATATTTTTCCTTGCTAAATAGTATGAGTCTAGTGAGTTGATTGAAATTGTAAGACTTAATGAGAATACTCCTTAGCAATTAATTAAAATATGAGACCAAAATCAAAGAACTATTTTATAGTTCTACATTTAGTTTGGCTCAATTTTAGATTTTTCGCTATGATATCGGTACATTAGGGTTGTTAGAGCTTGGGGTTTCCATCGTTATTCATCAATCATTACATCCATAGAATAACCAGCCTTTTGAGTAAGTGATTTAAGGTGCTTTTGATTTAAATAATTATTCGTAGTTTTCCAAAGCTTCATAGCAGTAGAAAAGGATTTTTGAGCTAATTTCTTTTCATTCATACTATGATAAATCTCTCCGATTTGTTGAAGGGCCATAGCCTGCCACACTTTGTTATTAGTCTCTTGGGCTATTGCATATGCTTGCCTTCGTATCTCTAAAGATTCATCGAAGTTTTTGAGCATTTTCTCAGCTTCACCTAAATTAATTAAGCCAATAAACTTGTAATAAATAATATCATTGTTAGCTGAGTTATCTTGTTTATAAGCCATTCTGGCTGCTTTTAAAGCCTTTTCAAAGAGCTTTTTAGCTTCTTCCCATTTTCCGCTTTCACCGAGCAAAAGAGCCTGATGCTGCAAAACATGGAATAGAGCAATAGGATCCTTAGAATCAATTGCTATTTTTAATCCCTGGTCTAAATAAGCGGAAGCATCATTAGCTTTTTGTAAAAATCTTGTATGACCTATGGCACTTAGAGTTATAGCCTGCCTTTGAGTGTTTTGTATTTGTTTCGCAAGATCTAATGATTCCTTATAAGCCTCAAAGCCCTTATCGAAATCGCCTAAAGAAAGTCTATATGTATCTCCTAATTTACCTAAGAAACGATGGGCTAAATTTAGCTCTCCCCGTCTCTTAGCAGCCTCACAGGCTGATTTCAAAAGCTCAAGCGAGCGTGGCGTATAACCCCTGGCAGCAAAGTAATTCCCATCTACTGCCAATAAATGCATAAATTCAACCAATAATTTACCCTGGCCTTGCGTGCTAGCACTTTGTACGGCAGCCAGGACATTATCAATTATATCGTCGAGCTTAGCTAACTCATCATATTGACCTACAAGTTTTTGAAGCTCCTGTAAAAAGTAGTTGGCAAATTTAATCTCGATTTCTTTTTGTTCTTCGGGTGATTCTGCAAGCTTCTTCAGGGCATATTGTTGCAAAAGAGGATGACTCTCATAGCTGCCATCTGCGCTGTGCAATAAGGATTTATCCACTAGAAACATGAGTATGGGAAGTGAGGTTTCGGTTACCGCTTCAGCGGCCTCACGGGAAAATGGGCCATGAAAAAGAGCAAGGCGCTTAAACGCTTCCTGTTCGGCAGTGCTCAGCAGCGTCCATGAATAATCAAAAATGGCTTTTATGCTTTTATGGCGGTCTATGACATCGCGACTGGTACTGGTCAAAAAGTCGAGATTGTTTTGAATCTCTCGGGCTATGTCCCGACAGGGCATCATTTTTACCCAGGCGGCTGCCAGCTCTATGCCTAGCGGTGAGCCTGCAACGAGGCGACAAATGACGCAAATATCTGCAGCGCTCTCAGGCTCGAGCTTAAAATTCAGATTGGCACGTTTGGCTCTTGTCACAAAGAGCTGCACAGAGTCATACTGTTCGGCTTTATCAGTGGTTTCTAAATCTGTTTCGGGTATATCTAAACCAGGTATTGGCAAAACCCATTCATCCTCGAGATTAAGACGCTCACGAGATGTCACCAGTATTTTTAAGTTAGGGCAGGCACTGACCAGTTCTCCTGGTAAACGGGCACCCTCCATGACATGTTCATAGTTGTCGAGAATCAGCAGGATGCTTTGTTCACCTATTGCCTCCTGCAGCTCCTCAATTAAGGTGACTTGAGACTGAAAGTTGAGCTCCAGAACCTTAGCAATGTTCGGCGCAATTAAATCGGGGTCTTCCAGGGCATCCAATGAAACAAAATAAATACCAGTTGCAAACATACCTGTTTCTGAGATTTGTCTTGCGGCTTCTAAGACCAGGCGCGTTTTCCCCGTACCGCCAGGGCCAAATAAAGTGAGAATGCGGCAATGAGGATCGGCTAAGTGATGCGCGATAATCGAAAGCTCATTTTGTCTGCCAATCAGGGCCGTTTTGGTTTGAGGCAGGATGGTTCTGGTAGTCGCTTTGCTAGCTGGCTCGAGCCGGACATCAGGATGTTTTGAGGCAGGTTTTGTTTTAGGAATGATTTGCTTTGAGTTCGCTCCATCTATTCTCTGCAAATCACGAATTAAATCAAGCCCAGAGGCGTAACGCAGGTCGGGGTCTTTGGTTAGAAGTTTTTGCATGATGGCTTCGATAGGGCCAGGAAGATTAACCTGAAATTCGCTTAAAGTGGGAGGTTCCTCTTTGATAATTTTGAGGATCCCTGCGGTAAGCGGGCCTTCAGTTTGAAAGGGTGAAAAACCACTAAGCATTTCATAGAAGATAACCCCCAAAGACCAGAGATCTGTCCTGAAGTCAAGTTGCTGTCCGCGGACCTGCTCAGGTGACATATAAGCCAAGGTGCCAACAAGCATGCCAGAACTTGAAAGGGGCTCGAGGTTTGCCTGTTTTGCTAGACCAAAATCGAGTATTTTAACCAGCCCACTTGCCAAAAGTAGATTTTCAGGCTTGATATCTCTATGGATGATGCCTTTGGCATGAGCTGTAGCCAGCCCTTCAGCGGTTTGCCTAATGATGTCAAGTGTTGGTTCAAGCTCGAGCCTGCCTTCTTTAAGACGTTCTCTTAAACTGATGCCTTCATAAAGCGTCATAACAATAAACGGCTGACCGTCATGCTCTTCGATGCTGTGGATGACTCCAATGTTTGGATGGTCGAGACTGGCGGCTATCTGGGCTTCGGCTAGCATTCTGGCTTTGGCCGTGGCATCTTGCTGGGTATTTTGCAAAAATTTAAGGGCAACTTTTCGCCCGAGGCGAGAATCAAGTGCTCGGTAAACAACTCCCATACCCCCCGAGCCTAGCTGGTCAATAATTTGATAGTGTTGAATCTCCTTGATCATGCCCATTTGCTCCTGTGAATGTTGATAGTGTAAAGCTGAAAGTGAAAGAGCAAGCTAGTTCAGGTTTGTTTAAAGAGCGCCATTAAAGCCAGATGATTTTTGCTCTTAGCAAGTTCATAGGCTGTGATATGATTGTGAGCCTTAATGGTTTGATCTGCGCCCGCTTCAATGATGACTCGAGCCGTTTCAACATTATTTTGCCAGATGGCATCATGCAAGGCGGTGTAACCGTTATAGGGGCCTTGCCGATCTATTTCTATTCCGGCTTCAATGAGCCGCCTAGCCGCTTCCGTCCGTCCTGCATAGGCAGCAGCATGTAAAGCGGTCGCTTTCATGGTCGGGTCAAGCGCGCCAACATCAGCACCGGCCCTTAAAAGCAGGTCAATGACCTCAGCATGGCCCAAATAGGCTGCCATTACCAGAGGGTGATCACCATTCGCTTCTAGGTGATTAACATCGCTACCAGAGTTTATAAGCGTTTGAAGTTGGGTAACATCATTATTTTTTACAGCTTCCATTAGTTCAGTCATCTTTTTCCTTACAGGTGTATGAAGTAAAAAAGCTTCCAAGGTCGTGAGAAATAAACAAGTACGAGGGCGTTGAACTGAAGCTATTACATATCAAAACTGAACTCCTTGTCTAGAGCGTATGACTATAAAAATAAACCTAATGTTGCTCAAAGAATGTTAAAGACCCACTTCGCTTCATGAAATCCGATTATTTAAAGCCAATAAACCGTGTCAAAAATGGGAATATATAGATTAAGGGAACCAGGGCATACATGATTAGACTCAAGATAGGAGTGAAGAAAGCCACGGCGATAGCAAGCACATATATTGCCATAAGAAACAAACTGCGTCTTTTGCCTTTTGCAATAATCTGAGGATCCAAATCTGAAGCTATGAGTCGATGTTGCGAGGTAGCGTGGACCCAACTCCAGAACAGCAGTAAGCTCATCAGCATAAGATTAGCGCCAAACAGCACTGAAGAAAGCGTTTCGCCTCGGTAGCGACCAATGACTTCGGTGCTAAAGGGAATCAGAGCAGAAAAGCAGAGAAAAAAAATATTAATCCAGCGGTGTGTCTGGTCAATATGAATAATGTAATTAAACTGATTACGGTGGCTTATCCAGTAAACACCGAGCAAGGCAAAAGAAATAAAATAGCTACTTAGAATAGGTGCCAATGTTTGTAGGGCAGGCCAGAGCGCAACTTTATCAAGTTCGGGTAGTCTTATATCAAAAGCCAAAAGGGTCATGATAATAGCATAAACTCCATCAGTGAGTGCCTCTATACGGGTGGTAGTGTGCGATTTATCAAGATCATGTTTGGTCATGGCTGGGCTCGAGAACTAGAATTTCAGTAATGACTTGAGAAAGGCAAATCAGTGCGACTAGAATTACGCTTGTCAAGGCGCTAAGCTGGTTGGCAAAAAGAGCAATCAGGATAAGAGCAAAAATCGCTAGGGCACGCATGGTAAGACGCGAGTTAAGTCGGGCATCCTGAGTGCTCGAGTCTATCAGTCCAATTGAAGTGAAGATAAAAATCAAAGCAAGCGTCAAAAGCCAGGCATAATCTGTGTGCATATGTTCTTCAAAATGTAGATGGGCCAGTTTTTTACCTGCTACGCCCAGTGCGGTAATGCCCAGCGTTAAGGGCAAGTGGCCATAGATGAAGGTAAAGGTGGCAGAGGCAAGCGGTTTAAGCTTGACATGGTGCAGATCATCAAAATAAACCCACCAGACACAAACCACCATCAAAAAGCTCAAAGCGCTAAAAACAAAAGCCTCCCAGTGAAAAGAGGTTCCGGCCAGGGCATCTAGACTTTTAATAAAGCTTT
>JAHEBB010000365.1 GCA_024642575.1 Trueperaceae bacterium
AGGCGTTAAAGGCCATGTTCTTATAGATGGACCGCCCGATATGGCAGACCCTGGTCTTAAAAAGGCACTCAAAGCCTCAGCCTTTGTGTTAATCCCAACGACCTTAAGCTTTGATGATCTAGAAGTAAGTAAAGCTTTTTATCAAGGGATAGAAAGCAAACGAAAATTCTTACTCTTTACCCAGGTTCATCACTTTCAAAAAAGACAATTAGAAAAGAAACGCTTAAGCCTAAGAGCAGAAGGCTTTGCCCTGGCTACGACCGCTATCCCCAGACTCGAGCTCTTCCCTAAAGCTTCAGAACTTAAAACCACGGTGGCAGCTATCCAAACCCATCAAGGACGAAAAGCCAGTGAACCCTATGCCAACCTGGTTAAGGAGATCTTTGAATGAATGCGTTTGAAGAACTCACCAGCTTAACCGCTTTACTTGACGATGAACCTCAGACTAAAGGACAAGTAACAAAGAAACCCAAAGGGAAACAAAGACAGAGCAAGCAAAGCAAAAGAAAAAGCTATACCAGCACCATTAAAGCCAAACCAGAACCCGTAGCTGATAGTCCTAAAATCATGACCTCAATCATTATCTCTGAAGACTTAAGAGACTGGTTAAAACTTCAATCGGTAACAAGTAAACTGAGCATGTCCCAGCAAATAGAAGTATTAGTTAGAAAAGAAATGAAAAGACAGACTAAAGACTAACTTATATAGCTAATCCCTCACCTTAACTCAGTATCCTTCTAATACCAAAGGTTAAAGCTAGGGCTATACTCAAAAAAGAAAGCCGCGGTACTTGGCGGTTCGCGGCTTCATTCCTAGAAAGGACTTGTCGGTTCCTAGCTTACCACGACCCCCTTTATGTCTGAAGTACTCCCTTTACCTGAGTCTTTAAAAGAAGAAACCCCCACGACCAAGCTGCTTTATTTGTATTTTCTAAACAGGGGAGAGGCCGCCATGACCCATCAGGCAATTGCAGATGCTTTGTACACTGAAAGGTATCTGGTAACCAAAGCTATAAATAGGCTAAGGCATCTAGAGCTTATTCAAATCCTGGGTACTGGCTATAAAAAACGATTAATACTTAAGCAGTAAATGTCGGCTTAAGATTTATTGCAAGGTGTTCTTACGGGTTAAGGGTAATTCTTTGTGTAAATAATAGCGACTTGAAGTTACGTCTTGATCGCTTCCAGAAATTGCTCAAACTGATCGTCTTTGATATTGATCATGTGTTGAGGAGCAGGGTAAGCGCCAGTCTCAACATCAACGCGGTAGCGTGTAAACGCTTGCGTGGCAGCCTCAAACATCCTTGAATAGGTGATCGAATGACGTGGATAGTGTCCTGTATTGGTGCCAAGCAGGTCGCTTGAAAACAAAAACTGGCCATCACAGTCTGCACCGCTGCCCATTGAGAACGTTAATAGCTTGACGCGTTTGCTAATCTCGGCGGCTACACGGGCGGGTACGCATTCCATTTCAACAGCAATACATCCTGCTTTCTCAAGGGCTACAGTCGTGTTATAGACCTGAAGTGCTTCCTCCCAGGTTTTCCCTACAGCTCGGGGCCCACCAAACCAGGTATTCTGTGCAGGCAGATAGCCGACATGACCCACACACGGGTATTTCTGCTGTGCTAGGGCGGCAAATTTATTTGGAATTAGTCCTGAACAGTAAATGATGTCTGTGCCAGCACTTTGCAACTCGCCCGCTAAACGCAATGCCTCGGCCTCGCTCGAGTATGCACCCACGCTTGGCAATCCAGAGCCAATTAAGGTATTAGGCGCGCCAGAACGCACTGAGTCAATCACCCATTTGCTGTGCTCTAAATTACTTCCCCAGGCTAGGATCATGTCCACACCCGCATTCTCGGCAGCATTGGCTGTCCAAGCATCAAATGCGGTGGTCAGTACCAACTTGCGCTTGCCTTTGGCCAGAATCAGGTCACGGACGGTTAGTTTTGTCATGAAGATTAACGATACCGTAAATGATCGTTTAAATACAATTTATTGGATTATCACGAGCCTAGCAGAGCACAGCGAGAAGGTTTGCCTTTTGAGACCGTTTTTGTAGCCCTTACAAGTTTACTAAACTTAAGAATAAAAGTCAGTGTTTGCATCCTAAGCATCTTCATAAGCTTAAAAACTCGGTTCAGACCTACTTAAACACGTTAAAAAGACTCAAGCTCCGCTTTCTATTTCTATTGCCTATTGACAGTGGGGTGCCTCATATGGGTTAAGTGGCGACTAAAATTCAACTTACTTCGTAAAGTTTCACTCAACGGAGTTGCCGACTCCAAAACACTCAGTAAATTATTGGTTACTCAATTCCACTCTGCATTTGTTAGGTTTCCATACATCAGTTGCTGCTTTTCTTACCACGCCATTTGCTAGCGTAGGGCAATACGAATAGATGCAACCCAGTTAAGAGCATTAGAGCGAGTGGAAATAGTGGTACATAGCTTATCCAGACGATAGGCTCTTTCTGAGCTAGAGCAATAAAGGTGGCTATGACAGTTATTGTAAAGACAATTGACAGCCAGCGATGGGTTTGTCGTATCAGATTATTCCAGTGCATGATTTACTTCCTGTGAAAAAGAACTTATTCCTCATTTGATAATCAACTTACGGCTTTCTTCATAAGTGCAATAATCTGCTTCTCTATAGCCGAACTCAGGTCAATAAGAGCAAAGCTAGTTGCCCACATGTCACCCTCATCAAGGTTTGCATCGTGTTGAAAGCCAAATGTCGCATATCTCGCATTGAACTTACTCGCAGCTTGGAAAAAGCAAATGACCTTTCCATCGCTATTGGCATAAGCTGGCATGCCATACCATGTTTTTGGCATGAGTTCAGGTACCGCAGAAGTAATGATCCCATGAAGTCGCTCAGCCATCAAACGATCCTGCTCTTCCATCTCTGCGATGGCTGCAAGCGCTTCCCTTTCTCCCTCCTTCCTGTTTTTGTTTGCGCGTGCTTCCGCCTTCAACTCTCGGGCGCGTTCTTTCATCGCAGCCTTTTCTTCCTTTGAAAATCCACTCTTTATCTCTGTCTTCTGGCTCATGTAACGCTCCTTATTTGCTTGCAGATTACTTGTAATCAGGCATATTTACTTATATAATAAATATACTTAATTATAAAGATACTTTATGATAAAGATAATGTCAAGGATGTGCTTCTATGACTGAATCCAAAAAAACTGATTTGCAAAACCGAGCCTTGATAGCCGTTCGAGACTATGGCGTCCATTTAACATTATTTCGCAATGCCATAGATGCTTGGGCAGGGCTCAACTCAAGCGATATGGAATGCCTCAGACTGCTATTTCAAGAAGGCACTGCCACACCTTCCAAACTTGCTAAACACACAGGTCTCACGTCTGGTGCCACAACCGCAATGCTTGACCGACTCGAGAAGGCAGGCTTAATTGAGCGTAGACCCAATCCTAATGATCGACGTGGGGTTTTAATCGTCCCTCAAAAATCAAGTTCCGAAAAGGTCGCATCCTGGTTTGAATCAGCTAGAAGGGCGCAACATGAGTTGATTTCAAGCTACTCTGAGAGCGAATTGGAGATCATCTGTGACGTTTTTGAGCGATTTACAAAACTTTGGGATCAGGAAAGGGATAAGCTATAAAAGATTTATAACAGACAACCTCATTAAGTTTTTTTGACTTGCTGTCCTGACTCGGTAACATGGAAGACGCCTAACGACTCAAGCTCAGCGGCACTCAAGGCGATTGTGGATTGAATTGCATATACTTAACGCCTACTCTAGAAATTCAATAGAACGATTTAGCGTCCGTTACAGTGCGTAGTTAGACGACACAGACGGTTGAGTTGAAAGCTTAGAGTAAATAAACTGAAGACGTTCTTCAACAGATGCTTGGGGTAGAAAAACAAGGTCATACCCGTAATATCGATAGGTGGGAACAAGCACTTCATATTCAGCTATTGCTTCTTGAAAACCATGACGACGTTCTTCATCTGATTGAAAAAGGGCTTCCCAAGGAGCAGATATGAAAACCATTGGAGCATAACGCATTGATGCTAAAGTTTCTGCTAATTTACTCGGCATATCTAAATTAAATGCTTTTACTGCTGAAGCAATATCGATAAGACTACGGTCAAAGAAAACAGGATTAGTAGTGTTTAGGTGAGTCTCAAAATCTTCTATTGCTTTACCTATACAACACTCTGCGAATCGTTGCATATTAATCCAGGGCAACCCCTCGGAGTCAGATTGTAGCTGCTCTTTAACTACTCGTCGCCCAGGTTCTGTTACAACTGCTTCACCTTTTTTATTGAGAGCATCAAGTAGTGTAGATTTACCTGAACCAGAACAACCTGAAATAACAAAGAAATTGTTTTTGGGAGTTACAGACTGATGTTTACAAGCTAGAGACATGTTTGGTCTAACGCCCAAATTCAGGGGTTTTAACGGAGATTAGTAGATAAATTTGAACCATTTCAAAACCTTTCTGAGTTTTGCAGGTGTCGAGTCAAAATCCCTTGCATTGAAAAGTTAGGCAACGGTTGAACCGTGTAAAGCAAATCATTTATGACCTAACCATCTGCAAACGGAATCACTGTATTCTTGAAACTCCTTACCAAACTTTGTTTGCAAGTAAAGCTCTTCGGGTTTTATTAGGAGATGGTAACAAGTCACCATTGAAATCAAAAGCATCCCTAGTGCCCAAGGCATTTTTAAGAACAAAGATATCCCCAGAATTAATAATGCACCACCAACATAAAGGGGATTCCTTGATAGTGCAAACACACCTGTTTTTATCAATATTTGTGTTGAATGACCTGGGTCAGTAGGTTGACGGTAACGAGCGAACTCACGTCTACCTAGAATAATGAGACCTATGCCCAAGGCTATAAAAACTGCACCGAAAACCATAAAGGCTAGGCTAATGGGTCTTGGTAGTAAAAATGGAATTGCAAAATGTAAAACTATCCCAAAAAGAAATGGAATTCCAAAAACGACTTCGGCAGTTTTCCAATTACTCTCATGTGCAGCATCCTTTTGCATATAGACTCTATTTCCTCTTATGTTCGAGCAAGTACCTAATATTACCCCCCAAAACGACAACCCCTACATGAAAGGGGCTTGTATACAGTTTGAAAGGCAAAAAATTGGACTTTAGTAAACCACTCCAGCACCTTGCCGAAACCACAGCAAGCCAAGTGGGATCAAGATAAGGCCAGGAACTAAAAGGATTCAAAGTTTAATTCTCAAATCAATTCCTAAAGTAACTTGAGCAATGCCTGGGTTCATCCTCTTAAAGGTGCCTAACGCTTGAGGTCAGGGGCGTCAAATATTTTAAGGTGTAGGTTGACATCTTCTAAGTCTACATTAGAATTTTCACAGAACGATTTAGTGTCCCTTGCAACGTTTAGGTATGAGCTTAGCTAGTCCACAAAAATGTGATGTATATACGGAGTTTACGCCAGATATAAACAGATGAGAATGTAAACAATAGTTGACAAACCTTCAATTTGATGACACTATTAGGGACATGAAAATAAAAGAGAGTCGTTCTTATCAAATGAGGGCTCGAGCTAAGGCGATTGAAAAGACGGCTATAGATATTCTCAAGGCAGTAGCAGAACTATGGCGAGAGTGTTCAGTTGATGACATCACCCTTGAA
>JAHEBB010000366.1 GCA_024642575.1 Trueperaceae bacterium
CAATAATGTCATCAACGCGGTTTAAGAATTCTGGTCGGAAATTGGCTTGGAGTTCTGACATCACTGCCGTGCGAATTTCCTCAAGCTCGAGCCCGTCACGGCTCGCTTCAAGAATGCGCGGACTACCAATATTACTGGTCATAATTACCACCGTATTGTTAAACATAACGGTGCGACCATGCGAATCGGTTAAGCGCCCATCATCTAAAAGTTGCAGCAAGGTATTAAAGACATCCGGGTGAGCTTTTTCAATTTCATCAAACAAGATAACGCTGTAAGGGCGGCGGCGAACTGCCTCGGTGAGTTGACCCCCTTCGTCATAACCAATATATCCAGGAGGCGCACCAATGAGTTTGGCAACCGTGTGTTTCTCCATGTATTCGCTCATATCTAAACGGATGATGTTATCTTCGGTATCAAAGAGCTGTTCGGCAAGGGCCTTAGCGGTTTCAGTCTTCCCTACCCCAGTTGGCCCTAGAAAGATAAACGAACCAATAGGCCTTTTGGGGTCAGCCAAACCTGCTCTCGAGCGCCTAATAGCGTCGGCAACTGAGTTAATAGCCTCATCTTGCCCAATGACCCGTTTATGCATTTCGTCTTCAAGGTGAAGAAGTTTTTGCCGCTCACCTTCCATAAGGCGAGTAACGGGAATATTTGTCCATTTTGCCACGACTTCGGCAATTTCATTTTCACCAACCTCGAGCCTGACATATTTACCGCCCTCAAGTTTATTGCTTAAGTCACGAATACTTTGCTCGAGCTTGGGTAATTCACCGTAGCGCAATTCTGCTGCCTTATTAAGGTCATAATCCCGTTCAGCCGCTTCTATATCCGTACGAACCGTGTCAAGCTTGTGTTGCGCCTCTCTAAGTTGATCTAAGATACTTCGCTCAGCCTGCCACTCACTCTGCGCCTTATTAATATCATCTTCAACAACTTTGAGTTCTTCTTCGATACGAAGAAGTCTCGCAGCGCTTTCAACATCATCTTCTTTTTTTAGCGCTTCTTGCTCAATCTCAAGTTGGAGCTTGCGGCGTCTTAGCCCATCAATTTCCTCTGGCATACTGTCAAGCTGCACACGAATACGGCTGGCAGATTCATCAATCAGGTCAATGGCCTTATCAGGTAATTGCCGGTCAGGAATATAGCGGTGTGAAAGGGTCGTCGCAGCAATAATCGCAGGATCAGATATGCGCACACCGTGATGCACTTCGTATTTTTCTTTAATGCCCCGCAAAATACTAATCGTTTCTTCAAGGCTAGGTTCATCCACCACAATGGTTTGAAAGCGACGCTCTAAGGCCGGGTCTTTTTCAATTTCACGGTATTCGTTGAGGGTCGTAGCCCCAATAAAACGCAACTGACCTCTGGCTAGGGCAGGTTTAAGCATGTCATCGGCATCTACCGAGCCCTGGGAACCCCCTGCCCCCACAATGGTATGAAGCTCATCTACAAAAAGAATGACTTCGCCTTCAGACTCAATGGTTTCATTGATAACTGATTTCATCCGCTCTTCAAATTCACCGCGGTACTTAGCGCCTGCTAAAAGCGTACCAATATCTAATTGAATGAGCTTCTTTCCTTGCAAGCCTTCAGGCACATCTTTATTAATAATGCGCTGAGCAAGCCCTTCAACAATGGCACTTTTACCTACTCCAGGTTCACCAATAAGGACAGGGTTATTTTTGGTGCGGCGCAATAAGATCTGGATAACACGGCGCATCTCTTCATCACGCCCAATGATGGGGTCCATCTTGCCTTCTTTGGCAAGTTCAGTCAGATCAATTCCATACTTTTTGAGCGCTTCAAAATTACTATCGGCACCTTTACTGGTCACTGTTTTTCCACCGCGTATTTCTTTAGCGGCAGCCTCGAGCGTGTCTTTACTGGGCAAACTGTTTAAATCATTGCCACCTTTGGCCCTTGCAGCAACCAGTAAGGTATCAACGGCAATAAAGCTATCACCCCATTGAGTAGCAATTTTTTCAGCTTCGCTAAAAATTCCAGCGGTCTCTTGAGACATGTACTGGCCTTCGGTACCAGAAACTTTAGGGTAACGGTCGAGTAGCGCGTTAAGCGTACTTTGAATTTGCTGCACATTTGCCCCTGCCCGCTCGAGCACACGGGTTGCAGGACTTTTCGGGTCTGCGATCAAAGCAGAAACCAGATGAACAGGCGTAATGGTCTGGTGGTGACGGGTTTTTCCTATGTTTTGGGCACTGGCAAGCATTTGCAGTGCAGATTCGGTGAGTCGTTCAGGATTCATATAATTGATATAATAAAACCTGAGTCTAGTATTGTCAAGTTTACAATTTATGAAAACGGTAATTCGTTTACCGCCCTTGATAATTCTCTTCCCTAAGCCTAATCATACGTTATAGTAGGTTATGTATTTCCTGAAATGATTCAAGTACTTCGTTCTAACCCTGCACATCTTTAAACTGTTACAAACTTATACTGTTACAAATCAGGAACCACATACACAGAAAGGGAGTTTGTCATGATCGCAGAAAAAACCAAAACCCAAGACATTCTGGCACGCGACGCCGAGCACAACTCAGGCTTATGGAATCCTGGCATTGTTTTTACTCATGGGGATGGCGTCAAGATTTATGATGCCGACGGAAATGAATATATTGACTGCCTAGCTGGCATTGCTGTTGCCAGTGTTGGGCACAACAATGCTCGACTCACTAAAGCCATTGCTGAGCAAGCCCAGCGCCTTATCATTTGTTCTCAAGCTCACGGTAGTGATGTCAGGGCAGATTTTTATGACAAGCTTTTCAGTTTTATTCCCGAATATCTGGGCCTAAGTCGTGTTTTTATGGCAAACTCTGGTTCAGAGGTAAACGAAGCGGCTCTTAAATGGGCAAGAGTGGCTACGGGTCGCCCGCATTTTGTAAGCGCCAAACGCGGTTTTTCAGGTAGAACGCTTGGCGTACTTGCCATTACCTGGGAGAAAAAGTACCGTGAGCCCTTTGAGCCTTTAAAGTATGAGAATGACTTTATCAAATACAACAGTATTGAAGAGCTAGATCAATATGTTACTGATAAGACCGCTGCCGTCTTTCTAGAGCCTATCCAGGGTGAAGGTGGTATGTATGTGGCAGATCAGGAATTTCTAGATGCTGCCAGACAAATTACCCAAGAACGCGGTGCCCTACTCATCATGGATGAAGTGCAATCTGGCGTGGGCCGAACCGGGAAGTTTTTAGCCACGGAACACTACGGCATTAAACCTGACATGGTAACGCTTGCCAAAGGTTTAGGGGGCGGCGTGCCTATTGGTGCTCTGCTTATGTCTGAAGAGGTTGCCATGAAAATGCCCAAAGGCGGGCACGGAACAACCTTTGGTGGCAATGCCCTAGCCAGTGCGGCAGGGTTAGCTGTCCTAGAAGAGATTGAAGCTCGAAAGCTTCTTGCCAATGCCGAAGAGGTAGGAGCCTATTTCACAGAGAAATTAGAAGCGATTGGCTCGAGCAAAATCCGCGAAGTGCGCGGCAAAGGCCTCATGATTGGTGTCGAGCTAAAAGAAAAAGTTGCGCCTTATATTGATGCCCTTAAAGACAAAGGGGTCATGGTGATTAACGCCGGCGCAACCGTCATTCGCTTTGTTCCGCCACTCATTATGAGTAAAGCAGATGTAGATAAAGTTATTGCCAGATTAGCGCAAGTGCTCGAGCTAGATTTTTCCGAATAAACTTTTAGGCAATGACTTTAAGGAAAAGGGTCTGGACTTCTGTCCAGACCCTTTTTAATTTTTAAGCTCCAGCGTCTACGTTACGTTTCACTTCTGCAAACACATGGGTAATGAGTTCCCTAGCTTTTCGGTCTAAAACCCTTGCACCTACGGTAGCTGCGGGGCCACGCACAATCGCTTCGCCTTGCCAATCAAGATTGGTATGACTTTCGGTTTCGGCAATATCGGCACCTGCTTGTAAATCAATCGCGGTTCCCAAACCCCCACCACGAAGCTTAACCAGCATTTTGTTGTTTTCGGGTTGAGGCTCGAGCTCCACATCAAATTTAAATTTACCTTTTACGGGGCCAATACCCACCTTTACCTGGGCGGTAAAGCTTTTGTCGCTAGTAATGTCAATCTTGTCAACATCGGGTAAGCACTGAGCAACTTTTGCAGGGTCATTGATAAAATCCCAAACCGCAGCGTAATTTGCATTTATTTGCTCTTGACCATCATAGTTTAGTTTCATAGCTTGAGTTTGTCCTTTACTTGTTTTGGTAACCGCAGTAACTTAAGCGGCATAAATAATACACTTCTTGCAATAGGCAAAATAAACACCGAATTTCATTAGCCTTGTCGTTGCTCATTGAACATGATGTATCTGAATTCATTGAACATGATGTATCTGAATTCAGTTGATACTTTCGCAAGAGGTCTAATAACTGAAGGCTAGAATCCGCAAACGCTAACCTTCAGTTATCCCATCTATTCTAAAACGCTTCTACGCCTGCTTCACGAAGTTTGCTAAAAACTTTTTCGCGGCTAATTGGCATATCAATTTCACTCACACCATAAGGCGCTAAGGCGTCAATGACCGCATTGACATAGGCAGCAGGTGAGCCCACTGTGGGTGACTCTCCTACCCCTTTTGCACCAATGGGGTGATGCGGTGAAGGGGTTACGGTATGCCCTGTTTCAAATTTAGGAGTCTCGAGCGCAGTTGGTAAGAGGTAATCAGTGTAATTGGTATTAAGGTGATTGCCCTCATCGTCATAGACAATCTCTTGCATAAAGGCCATAGCAAAACCCTCAGCCAAGCCACCATGAACCTGTCCTTCAACAATCATTGGGTTAATGATCGTGCCACAATCGTCAATGGCTACAAAGCGGCGCACTTTAACCTCACCTGTGCCCTTATCTACATCGACAACACAAATGTAAGCACCGTGTGGAAAGGTAAGGTTGGGTGGATCATAATAGTAGGTCGTCTCGAGTCCGGGTTCATCTCCTGGAATAGTGCTGGTATAGGCAGCGAAAGCACATTCTGCCATAGTGACTGTTTTAGCAGGCACCCCTTTTACCTGGAATTTGTAATCTTCCCACTCGATGTCATCAGGGGAAACCTCAAGCAAATGGGCAGCAATACGCTTGGCTTTTTCACGAATGCGTCTGGCACCTAAAGCTATAGCGCCACCGGCAACTGGCGTGGAGCGGCTAGCGTAGGTTCCTAATCCATAAGGCGCAGTATCGGTATCGCCTTCTTCAACCAGGATGTTTTGTACCTCTAGCCCAAGTTCTTCAGCAACAATTTGTGCCCAGGTGGTTTCGTGCCCTTGACCCTGAGACTTAGTACCCGCACGAACAATGGCGCTGCCTGTTGGGTGAATGCGAATCTCGGCACCATCAAACATCTTGATACCTAAAATGTCAAAGTCCTTGCTTGGCCCCGCACCCACAATTTCAGTAAAGGTAGAAATGCCAATGCCCATAATCTCGCCTTTGGCACGTTTTTCGGCTTGCTCTTTTCGCAAGTCAGCATAACCAACTTTATCCATGGCAACTTTAAAGGTTTTTTCGTAGTCACCGCTATCATAGGTCCAACCAAGAGGAGAATCATAAGGGAATTGCTCTGGCTGAATAAAGTTCTTTAAGCGAAACTCTGC
>JAHEBB010000367.1 GCA_024642575.1 Trueperaceae bacterium
GTTTAGCGTGTTTGTCCTTAAGGGCGAGATTAGGCTTTTTACGAGAGGGTCAATTTGAGCAATTATGACCTAATCTGAGTTCGGAGTTTCATTTGCGTCCCTGACGCAATTTCTAAAATTAGACGTTCTGAAAGCTATTTAATTTTGGCATAAATAGGGGGTTTGGCTTAAAACCGACCCTTTTATGCTGCAATGAGGATTAGAGCCAATTCGTATTATGCGTCAGGTACACTATTTCGGCGTTTTATGAACTCCGAACTCAGGTTATATAAGGCTTTGAATTCATTTGAAAACTTAACCAAAATAAGCAAACTTCATACTAAATTGACCCCGACCTTGGGTGAGGCTTCGCAAATCAGTGGCGTAGCCAAGAATGTGCTCGAGCGGGCAGTCAGCTTTTATAGCAACAACATCCTGACTAACTTCAGTAGATTGAATGAGTGCCTGCCTTGCCTGAAGATCGCCTAAAACAGCACCCAAATTTTCATTAGGAACGGTAACATCTAAAGCCATAATGGGGCTAAGAAGGCTAGGGCTTGCTTTGGCAAGTGCCTCACGCAAAGCTTCCTGACAGGCCATCTGTACCGCTAAAGGGCTCGAGCTTGCACCAAACAGACTTATAGATACGAGACTCAGACTTAGATCTTGCATGGGTGCACCCGTCAAAATACCTGCCTGGCTAAGCGACTTGAGTGCTGAGTAGGCAGCTTCTTGCTGAGCAGCTGAGAGCGTTTCACCCTCGGGTAAAACTAGGGGTTCACAGTGAAGCTCAACCCCTTTGCCTCTGGCTAGGGGTTCTACTTTGACTAGGGCGGTAGCCTGCACTTCGACTTGAGTTTCCTTATGTTGAAGCTGGCGATTCAGTGCAACTTCTGCCTGTGCTGAGCGCAAAATGGTTTCCCGTTTCACCACCTGCGGTTTACCTGTACGCACACTCACGCCAAATTCACGCTCCAAACGCTCAAACATGATTTGCAAATGCAATTCGCCCATCCCTCGCAAAATGCGCTGCCCCGTTTCAGCATCTTCCTCAAGTTTTAAAGTGGGGTCTTCTTGCAAGAGTTTGTCCAGGCTATCTAGCAGCTTTTCTTCGTCAGCGCTCGAGCCTGCTTCGATAGCAAGACCAAGCACAGGTTCACGGGTACTAATGCGCTCTAAAATGAGGGGATGCTCTGGGTCACAGAGCGTGTCACCTGTAGTAGCGTAGCGCAACCCTGCCAAAAGGACGATTTGCCCAGCAAAGGCTTGCTCGAGCCGACTACGGCTATGAGCGTCAACGTCAAAGACTCGAGCCACCCGCTCACGAATAAGCTTTCCACCCGCCTGTGGAATGACAACCTCTTGCCCAGGTGTTAACTTGCCTCGGTACAAACGTGCAAAGACATGCCTTCGACCTTCCCAGAGTTGAACTTTAAAAACTAAGGCAGCTAGCGGCCCCTCTGGATTCATGGCAACTTCCTCGCTACCCCCTTCTAAGCTTAAGGCTCGACTTGCTGGGCGCTCGAGCGGGCTTGCTAAAAGCTTTACGATAGCGTCCATAAGCGGCTGTATACCTACATTATGAAGCGCTGTACCCCCAAAACAGGGTTGCACTTTGCCGCTCAATGTAGCCTTGCGAAGGGCTTTCCAGATAGCTTCTTGTGACATCTCAGTCCCTGACAACAATTGCTCTGCCAGCCTGTCATCTTCTTCGGCTACCGCAAAAAGTAAGGCCTCCCTGTGACCAGCAAGCTTTTCCCAAGTTGCAGCGTCACAGGGGTTTACCGTCACCGTTTCACCGTATTCACCCGAAAAGCTCAAGATGCTTTTTTCAATCAGATGGACAATCCTTTTGCCCTCTGCCAAAGGAACGGTTATCGCTACAGGGTGCGCAGCCAAATCTTTTGAAATGCTCGCTAAGGCCGCCGAAAAATCTGCCCCTGGGCGGTCTATTTTATTGATAAAAAAGAGACTTGGAATGCCAAATTTATTCCGTTGCCGCCAGATGGTTTCGGTTTGTGGTTCTACGCCCCGCACACCGTCAAGCACGACCACGCAACCATCTAAAACACGCATGCTACGTTCGACTTCAATAGTAAAATCAACATGTCCGGGTGTGTCAATGATTTGTAAGGTATGCTCGAGCCAAGGTGCTTTGGTAATGGCACTCATAATAGTAATACCATGCGCCCTTTCCTCAGCCAGATAGTCCATGTGCGCGGCGCCATCATGAACTTCACCGATTTTGTAAGACACCCCCGCATAGTAAAGAAGTCGCTCCGTCAGCGTCGTTTTACCCGCATCGACATGTGCGACAATACCGATATTTCGAACATGGGATAAATCTGGTGCTGACATAAAAACTACCTCTTTCGTTAGCCTTTAATATAGCGCATCACCCAAAAAAGACATCAGCACTAAAGTTTCAGGGCTGAAATTATCCCTTAGTTTGTGAATGTGATAAAAACTGATTGAACGCAATCATAGTCTTGATCGTTTGAGATTACGATTTAAAACCCTATTTAATGCTTGATAACGATGTCATTAATTCCGTCTGCTATTGGGCAGCGTTTAGGGTTTTGAGCGTTTAAAGTGTTTGTTAAAATAGCGGTCACGTCTTTGGTCTTCTCTTATTAAAGAATCATCGCCTGCTCGTGACTCGACATGATGCCTTAGTTCATGGGTTAAGACCTCCCAGAGTTCAGCTTCCCAGTCAAAATTTGGCCTTCCTCTAGCAAGTCTGAAAAAAGACCCGTAATAAAGCGCAATATGCCTTCCCAGCCCGCCGCTACCTCCAAGAAAATGATCCATGCCAGGGTCAAGATATTCTCCCATGCGGTAAACACCTATAAGCTCTCTTTCGGGTTTGGCCTCTTCGAGCACATGAACACCTTGTAAACCCTGAGTAAATTCATCAGGGATTTCACTGAGCATGGTTTCCGCTAGACTTTTAAACGCGTCATAGGTCACCTCTGTAGTTTAGCGCTGAAAGGCAGTTTAGCGGTAAATGCAGCTATTTGCCTGACAGGAATGTCAGATTTTAGCCAACGCCAACACTCGGACGACTTGCTTTACTAAATACCCAAGAACTTGATTTTGTCTTTAATGCCGTCAGCTATCTCAAACAGCAGTGAGTGCAAGGCAAAGAGCAGGTGTGATATGGCAATCAGCAAACAGGTAAAGCAAAAACCCAAATCCTATTTAAAAAAGGCATTTAGCAACTGGCAAGCAGAATGTAATAGTGCTGTGCTTTACCAGGCTTTTGTCAAGCTCGAGCGCTCCCCCAAACAAGCAAAACTTTATAAACAATTAGCAGACCTCGAAGAAAAGCATGCTAACTATTGGAAAAACGTTCTTGTCAGTCATAACTATGCTATTCCCGTTTTTAAACCTCGTCGGCGCACGCAGGTGCTCATCTGGCTTGCCAAGCGGTTTGGTTTAGGACTGGTTTTACCGCAAGCCGCAAAGCTGGAACAGCTCGAAGCAGAGGGTTATCTTGAGCAGCTCGAGCCTTCGCACATCCAAATAGATGAACAGGCAAGCGCTAATCTACTGAAACATTTAGGTCATGAGGAGTTTAACGAGTTTGTCAAAAAAATCATTCTTCGTATTCGTAGACCCGTCCTTTTAGCCATCGGTGGTTTGCTTTTTTTCACCTCTATCGCTACCGCCCACAATGTGCAAATCGAAGGGCTTTTCTTTGGTCTTTTTACCGCCAGCTTTTTTGGCGCTGTGCTTCATTATCTAATTGGCAAGATCATCATTCCTTTACCTTTTGGTCGCGTCTGGTGCGGCTGGGCATGCTGGACAGCCGCTTTGCTTGACCAGCTCCCCTATAAAAAAAGTGCTGGCTGGTTACCGAAAAAGTGGCACTACTTTCGTTACTTACATTTTTTCTTAAGTCTTGCCTTGGTAGCACTCATGGTGTTTGGGTTTAAGTTTCGCCAGGGCGGGCTGGGGCAAACTGCCCTTTTTTGGTTTCTTGTGGGCAATCTTGTTTACTGGTTAGTTGGGGTCATCCTGGACATTAGACTCAAAGACAACCGCGCCTTTTGCAAATATGTTTGCCCGATTTCGCTTATTCTTAAGCAAACTAGTCGCCCGGCCTTACTAAAAGTATCTGGGGATGCCAGTTCTTGCCTGAGTTGCAAATCACAGGCTTGCACCACGCTCTGCCCCATGGATATCGATATACCTGCCTATATTAAAGAAGGAAAACGCGTTCTTTCAAATGAGTGTATTTTGTGCCTACAATGTGTCGCGGTTTGTCCGCCAAATACCCTCGAGCCAAGTTTTGGCCTTGATTGGGGTGGCGAAAACAAGCTTGAACTAAGGAAACTTTGCCCCAAAACCTTGAACTTAAAGCAATCCTGAGAACTCAATAAGCTTGTTTGATAATAATGGCAGAGCCTTCATCGGGTTTGCGCTCGAGCCACGCAATCACAGGACTTTGCCCTATCCCGCTTAGGCTCATGCTTGGATAAAAAGCCTGGGCATTTTCTTTTTCATTTAGAGCAGCTTGATACTGCCAGGCATCATTAGACCACTGAGCAAATCTGATGACTTCTTGTTTTTCAAGCGTGTAGCCCCACCAGCTTACGCTTAATTCGTGGTACTTACCCAGCGCAATCGTCGGGTAAATACTTCGCTCTGAGACATCTTCTTCCACCGCGTCTCCTAAAGCTTGCCAGCTCGAGCCATCCCAAACCTTTAGATAAATGTTGTTACTGTGACTTGTCGGGTCGTATTCGCTCCAGACCACATAAGGTTGATCATGTTCATTGAGGGCAATTGAGGGCATATCTGCCCGCTCATAGGCATTGTAATTTAATCCTTCACCTAGCTGCTGCCAGCTAAACCCATCCCAGCGTTTTACATAAATTGTCCAGGCAAAATCCTCGGCTCGGTCTTCACGCCAAGCCACATAAGGTCGCCCTTGGCTATCAAGAAAAAGGTCTGGAAAAGCGGCATTTTGCGCAAAGTTAATATCTAAGCTTTCTCCGACAGGTTCCCAGCTCGAGCCGTTCCAGCGTTTTACGCTAACATTTTGACTTTGGCCATCATACTCGAGCCAGGCTACAAAAATTTCTCCTGTAGCGCTTACCGCAATGGAAGGTGCAGCCGCGTCAAAGCCCGAAGTATTGACCCTGCCCAGGTCAGACCAGACAGGATCGTTCCAGACCATGACTCTAATATCTGCCTGAGAAGAACTAGTGGCTTCTTGCCAAGCTATAACAGGCTTGCCACTTGGCATAAGAGCTATAGCTGGTCTAAAGATGGGCGTCTTATGACTGGGTTCAGGCAACAAAAGCCAGTCAGCTTCAGTACGTACTTGTACCTTTAGCTGGGTATCGTCTAGCCAAACCACTGCCATATGATCCGCCTGATCTGCGACAATACGGACAGGTCTTTCTGTCATATCCCAAGCCGCTACAGGGGTAGTCGGCTCAAGCAAGCGAAAGCCTTTAGCTGGGTAGGTTCTGCTTAGTGTCCAGACCCAGGTTTCACGAAGCTCATTGCCTGCCAAATCTTTAACAGCAAGCTCGAGCTTAAGGTTAGAAGGTAAAGTTAAAGGCTCGAGTAGCTGAAGCGTTAATTTTTCACCTTCGCACGAAAATACAGTTGGAAT
>JAHEBB010000031.1 GCA_024642575.1 Trueperaceae bacterium
TTGGCCCCACGGGTGCAGGTAAAACCACGACACTTAGAGTCATTGCGGGCTTAGAGAAGCAAGATGAAGGTCATGTTTACTTTGATGATACACAAGTAGACGACATTCCTCCTGCTGACCGAGACACCGCGTTTGTCTTTCAGCAGTACTCGCTTTACCCTAATATGACGGTTTATGAAAATTTGGCTTTCCCTTTAAAATCGCCGCTTAGAAATTTTGATAAGGCCGAGATTGATAAACGCATCAAAGATGCAGCTGAGAAACTTCGCATTACTCATTTGTTAGGACGCAAAACCGCGCGTCTCTCAGGTGGCGAAATGCAGCGCGTTTCGATTGGTCGAGCGATTGTTCGAAAGCCAAAAGTTTTTTTGATGGATGAGCCGCTCTCTAATTTGGATGCCAAACTTCGAGAATCTTTAAGAGTCGAACTTAAACACCTACAAAAGACGCAGGAAGTGACCACGCTGTTTGTCACCCATGACCAGATTGAAGCGCTAACCATGGCTGACCGTTTGGCAGTGTTAAACAATGGGAAGATTATTCAGGTTGGCAATCCTGAAGATATTTATGACCGACCTGCCAGCACCTTTGTAGCGCAGCTTGTGGGAACGCCGCGCATTAATCTTTTTGAGACGAGCTTGGAAAATGGCAAGTTGCATAGCCTTAAAAATGCGCTAAGTTTTGATGTGGGAGGGCTCGAGCCTTCCCTAAAAACTCTGGTCGGCATTCGCCCCGAAGATATCGTCATTGGTCCCAGTGGTTCATTTCGTGCCAAGGTTATCCTCAAAGAACCTCTAGGTGTAGAAACCATTGTCCACTTACAAACCGAGGACAACAAACTCTTGGCGATTGTGCCAGGTATTAGCCAGCATCAAATTGGTGAAACGGTGGCCTTTGGCATCAATAAAGATAGCCTCCATTTCTTTACCGCTGAGGGCAAGCGGATGGAAGCAAAAGGGGTTGATGTATGAGCAATCTACACCAGGTTATACGTTATCCTTTGATTCTTCAATTATCCAGGGTGGAATATTTATGCCAATGACCTTTGGTGTGAATACCTGGGTTTGGGTGTCTCCGACAACGACCGAGCGCTTTGCCGAGTACGTGCCTAAAGTCAGGGCAATGGGTTTTGACGCTATAGAATTTGGGGTTGAAGACCCAGATGCACTTGACTATAAAAAAGCTGCCGAGATTTTAAAAGACCATGACTGCGGTATTAGTGTAGCTGCGGCAATGGGGCCAGATAGAGACTTGATTATTGAAGATGAGGCAATTCAGCAAAAGGCTGTCGCCTATATCAAGCATTGCATTGATGCCTGCCATACGCTGGGTGCGAGAAATTTGCTGGGGCCCATTTACTCGGCAGTAGGTCGTGTCTGGGAGCAAACGCCTGAAGGTCGGGAGAAAGATACGGATACCTTAGTCGGCCATCTTAAATTTTTATCAGACTATGCCGCTGATAAAGGTGTGGTGCTTTGCCTCGAGCCGCTTAACCGTTTTGAAACCAGCTTTATCAATACTACTGAGCAAGTTAACGAAATTATTGACCGTGTTGACCATCCTTCCTGCAAGGTTCTACTGGATACCTTTCATATGAACATCGAAGAAAAATCACTGGGCAAGGCCATACGGCTGTGTGGTCACAGGCTTGAACATTTTCATGCCTGTGAAAATGACCGTGGTGCGCCAGGAAGTGGCAATGTTACCTGGGCAGAGGTAGCGCAGGCGCTCATAGACATTAACTATCAAGGCCCTGTAGTGATTGAGTCCTTCACCAGCGACGTTAAATCAATTGCTCGAGCCGCTGCTATCTGGCGCAAGTTTGAAGTAAGTCAAGATGCGCTGGCGCAAAATGGCCTAAGCTTTCTCAAAAAGCTACTGGCGTGAACTGATGAAAAAGACTGTCTTACTGATTGGAACTCTGGATACCAAAGGTCAAGAATATGCTTTTGTCAAAGAACTAATTGAAGCCAGAGGGCATAAGGCACTCGTAATGAATGCAGGTGTTTTTGAAACAAGTATGCCTGCTGATATAAGCGCTGCTGAAGTTGCCCAAGCTGGGGGTGAAAGCCTCGAGTCTCTACGCACAAAAAATGACCGTGGACATGCCATGTCGATTATGAAACGTGGCGCTGAAGTTCTGACAAAATCGCTTTTTGATAAGGCTGAGATTCAGGGGATTCTGGGTCTGGGTGGCTCGGGTGGCACCATTCTGGCAACCGCAGGTATGCGCACCTTACCCGTGGGAGTTCCTAAGCTGATGGTTTCAACCTTGACCTCTGGTGATATTGCACCCTATGTAGGCATTAAAGATATAACCATGATGTATTCGGTGGTGGATATTGCTGGAATCAACCAGCTCTCGAGCCAGATTTTAAGCAACGCCGCTGGCATGATTTGTGGTGCGCTCGAGCAAACACCAGCACAACTTGAAAGTAAACCACTGATTGCAGCAACGATGTTTGGTGTGACGACACCTTGTGTGACGAAGGTTAGAGAAAGGCTCGAGCGTCAAGGCTACGAAGTCCTGATTTTCCATGCCACAGGTAGCGGTGGTCGGGCGATGGAAGGCTTAATCAAAGACGGCTTTATAACGTCAGTTGCCGACCTAACGACTACTGAGTGGGCAGATGAACTTGTGGGCGGCGTGCTTTCGGCAGGGAAGGAAAGGTTAGGGGCTGCCGCAAAAGCTGGTATCCCGCAAATCGTCTCAGTAGGTGCACTCGATATGGTCAACTTCTGGGCAATGAGTACGGTGCCAGACACCTTTAAAGGTCGTACTTTTTACAAACATAACGAAAATGTAACGCTCATGCGTACCACGCCCGAAGAAAACACAGCGCTGGGCAAAATCATTGCCGAAAAATTAAATGCTGCAACCGGCTCAACCACGCTAATTTTGCCCTTAAAAGGTGTCAGCATGATTGACGCGGAAGGACAGGCGTTTTATGACCCCGAGGCGGATGCCGCGCTGTTTGCTAGTCTGAAAGAACATCTTGATAAAAACGTTAAGCTCTTAGAACTAGATGCTCATATCAATGATGACGTCTTTGCCGATGCCGTCGTTACCGAACTCTTAAGTCTTATGAAAGGAAAGCACTAATGCCTTTTATCCCTCGAAGCGAAGCATTAAAACGATTACGTGCCCAAATTGCCAGTGGACAACCGCTGATTGGCGCAGGTGCAGGTACAGGTATCTCTGCCAAATTTGTCGAGCGCGGTGGCGTAGACATTATTATCATTTACAACTCAGGTCGCTACCGCATGGCCGGTCGGGGCAGTCTGGCTGGGCTTATGCCTTATGGCGACGCCAATGCCATTGTGGTGGAAATGGGCGGCGAAGTTCTGCCTGTTGTTAAAGATACGATGGTTTTAGCAGGTGTTTGTGGAACCGACCCTTTTCGTCTTATGCCTGTCTTTTTAAAGCAACTTAAGGAAATGGGGTTTGATGGTGTGCAGAACTTTCCTACGGTGGGACTGATTGATGGGACGCTTCGGCTAGGGCTCGAGGAAACGGGCATGAGCTATGACCTAGAAGTCGAAATGGTGCGCATGGCTCACGACCTCGATATGCTCACCTGCCCCTATATCTTTAGCCCAGAAGACGCCGTCAAGATGACCAAAGCTGGTGCGGATGTTCTGGTGCCGCACATGGGCTTAACCACCAAAGGCACAATTGGGGCTAAAACGGCGCTTACCCTTGATGATTGTGTCAAACAAATTCAGGCTATGCATGACGCTGCCAAAGATGTTAATCCCGATGTGATGGTGATTTGTCATGGTGGCCCAATTGCTGAACCCGTAGATGCTCAGTACATTCTGGATAATACTAAGGGGATAGTGGGCTTTTTTGGTGCCTCGAGTATGGAACGCCTTGCGGTAGAACCCGCGCTCGAGAATCAAGCAAGACGTTTTAAGTCAATGAAATTTAAAAGCTAGGAGGATTTATGAAAACCATAGGACGCTGCAAAGTAACGCGCAACGAAGATGTTGATCAGCTCCAATTTGACTGGGGCACGCTGCATTTTTTAAGTGATGAGAATGCTACGGGTGCCAAGAGTTTTAGCTTTGGACATGTCGAATTGGCTGTTGGTAAAGGCCACATTCGCCATAATCACCCAGACGCGGATGAAATTATTTATGTCATGTCTGGCGAAGGCGACCAGATGCTTGATGATGAACCTGCCGTGCGCGTAAAAAAAGGTGACTCTATCTGGATTCCCAAAGGCATTTACCACTCGACGATTAATCAGGGAACTGAAGCTATGCATTTGCTGGTTGTCTATTCACCTGCTGGCGCTGAGCAAGTTTTGTGGCAAGACCCAGGGGTTACGGTCTTGAAGCCTGGGCAGCACTAGAGGGATTTATGCAAGCAACTAAGAAAAATTATCTTGGTGTCATCAAAGGCTTAGGTGGCTGGGCCATAGGGGCTTTTTTATTTGGCTTGCTTTTTAAACCTGTTTTACAAAACCTTTTACCTGTAAACCTACGGGATGATGTTATCATCTTGGCCCTGCCCTTTGTAGCTTACTTTGCAGCCATTCTTCTCCTTTTTATTTTAGGCATAAACCTCATTTCACAGCAATTGCATAAGTCAATTCCAAACCGTACCCATAGAGCCGTTGAGTACACCATTATCGCAGGTATTCTCTTTGGGATTTTTGCGCTTTTTCAACCCTGGACGATTGGGCCATTCCGCTACGGTTTTGGGCTTTTGCTTTTTTCAACCTTGGCGTTTATTTTGTGGAGTCATGTTATGCCACGCAGTGAAAAGGATGATAGCCTCCAGCCGCCTTATGCCAAAAGAGCGATCACGACAGGGCTTATCGTTGGCATTGTGATTGCTGCTTTTGTGGCAGGCACTTTTGCGCTTAGTGCGCGCCCCTCTGAGCCTTATGGTATTAGGCAGCGCCAGTGGGACTTTATGCAAGAAGAGCAAAAAACAGAGGTGATTGCTAAAGCAAACCGAGACTATTTTGCAGGCTATCTGCCTTTCTTTTTGGTATATGGCGTTTTGCCAGGTCTGGTTGGGTTTTTTCTGATTAGAGAATTTGCAACTAAAAAGTCACATTGGCAAGCAGCTGATTAAAAGGTTTGAAAGCCGTAGTCCTTAGCAAGTTTAAGACAATCTTCTACGCTTTTGACCCCTGCGGAAGCGCCTGGGCTGCTTAAAGATGAGGCGGCGCAGCAGACGGCCAGCTCGAGCCTTTTTGCTTCTGACTGCCCTTCATGTAGCGCATAAAGGTAGCCGGCACTAAAAGCGTCACCTGCGCCTGTTGCACCTTTAATAAATTCTTGAGGTAGATTGATGCTTCCTTGAGTTGTAACCTTGCCTGCTCCATTAACGGAACATGCACCTGAGTTTGCATGTAAAACGATAGTTCCAGGACAGCCAAGAGCTTTTAGCTCGAGCGCAGCCTGAGTCATTGCTTCTTTGTCAGGGACTATCTTTTTTTGTAAAATTTGCCCAGCTTCAAATTCATTGACAAAAAAAACATCACTGTATTTAAGGGCAGCTCTAGCGATTTGAGAAAACTGCGGGTCTGATGAACTTACGCAGTCACTCACGGTGATGAAGCCAGCCTCTTTTGCCTTTTGGAGGGCTCGAGCGAACCCTGTTGCATTATTTGCATCCAGCCTATCTAAATCATTTAAAAGCATGATGTAGGCGAGATAAAAAATTTTAGTCCTGCTTTTGCTCAGGTCTATCTGAGTTTCGCTTAAAAGTGCATTGGTTCCACGCTGGTGAAAAAAGGTGCGCCGACCTGTACTTGCTACGGTCATGGCATCGGTATAAGAAGTCGGTGCACTATCGCTGATAGCCAGTTGGGCTGTATTTATGCCAGCCTGATTACAGGTGTCTATAATCCACTGCCCATTGGCATCTTTGCCGACCAGACCACAAGCCTCTAAAGGAAATGGGGCGCCCAGCGCAATTAGGTCTAACAGTAAATTAAATGGCCCGCCACCATTACTACGAGATTCACTAAGAATATTGGCAAGGGTATCTTGTTCAGGCCAAGTGTCAATGAGTTTGACATAGTCAACAATAAAGTTTCCTGCTGCCAAAATGCCAGATCGGGTTTTCATGGATTTAAGTCTAACGTTGAATTTGGGTGAGATGCTAGAACTTAAAAATAGCTAAAGGATGCGCTCGAGCCCAAAAACGCATCCTTTGAAAACCTAGTTATGGGGTTTATCTAAGCCAATTATTTCTTTCCTGACGGGTCATATCAGGTCGAATAAGTATTTCCCATTTTTCTTTAGACCCTAAACTGTTAGTATTAAGGCAGTTTGGATTGCAGTCAGGCAAGCTAAAGGTTTCGGCGGTTACAAAACTTGTTTCATAGCCAAGATCTTGCAGGGAAGCAATGGTCAAACGACTTAAGGGCACAGCGCCTTGATTTTCTAAAAACCCAGTCATGAGTTCACCATCAAAGACGCCTTCATCCCAGTGTCCACAAGCGGTACCGTCGCCAAAATCATCTTCAATAGGTACATTTCCTGTGCCGCTTAGAGCCTGCCATTCGGTTAAAGCATTAGAGCCGCTAAAGCTAGAAGCACCACTTTCATTGTTGCATTTACCTGCAACCAAATTAAATCTATCCCAGAGGGTTCCAATACCAAGTACATGACCCATCTCATGCAAGATGACTTCGTCAAAAGTGCCTTTACCTTCCAAACTAGCCACATCAGCACTATCAAACTCCATACAGCCAACAATAGGAAGACCCGCACCTGCATCTCTTAAAAATGCAGGACCTGCCTGACCCAAAATGCCATTTTCACCATCGATTAAGCGAATATTGGCAAAAATGATTAGGTCATCAACTTCAGTTATAAAGGTTTCATTAGTGAAGCCGCAAGCCGTATTTGAATTAAGGACGTTGGGCTTAAAGAGCGCATCTTCGACATCGCCAACTACGACTTCTGACCATCTTGCTGCGGCATCTTTAAAGGCCTGTTGTCGTTCTGTCGTAAACCCATCTCCAGAAAATTGAATATCAATATTAAACTTGCCGTTACTTGCTTCACTGCAAACCAGACTAACGGCTAGGGTGACATTAGGCGCGCTCGAGTCATTGGTCGAAAGTATCAGGCTTGCATTAGATGTACCTACGGTTTGTCCACAGCTTGCTACCACATTTATGGTTTGCGTTTCGCCAATGCCAACTGTTCCGGAGTTGGGACTAAAACTTAGAAAACCCTGAGAACTGCTAAGGTTAAAACTTAGACTGGCGTCACCACTGTTCTTAAAACTAAAACTGCCTTGTTTGTCTTGTCCAAGTTTGGCAGAAAAGCTGAGCTGGCTCGAGCTTAAATCAGATAACTGCGGACTGCCAGAATTGCCTAAACTACCAGGGCAAGCTGTCAAGCTTAAAAGTACCCCTAAGCCTAAAAGAATTTGTCCAAATATCTTTATATGTTTCATCATTAAGCCTCTTTCCCAGCTGTGTTATACCAGTAAGTTCTATTAAACGCTAATTCTTTAAATCTGAATAGGAAAAACCCCTTATCTTAAGAAAAGAGTGCAGCAAACATCACATACCTTTCAGCTTTACAAGGTAGACTAATAAGATGGGCAAGTTTCCGCTCAGAGGCGTCATAATTAGCTTAGCTGTTTTGGGCTTGGTGGTCTTTGTTATTTCTCAAACTGGGAACCGTAGTAAGGCTGAAACCGAGACCCTAAGCACTTTTTTTCAACAAGTTGAGAGCGGCGATATTAGCAGTGTGGTACTTAAAGGTACCAGTTTGTCGGTTATTACCAAAACAGGTAGCGAATATGAAACCCAAGTTGCGGCTCCCTTAAGTTTTCAAGATCAGCAGAGTTTATTTGATAAGGGAATCAGTATTAGTAATCAGGAGCCCGGGCGTAATTGGGGTAATATTTTGCTTTATATTTTGCCTATTGCCCTGATGGTTGGGTTTTTGTTTTATCTAATGCGTGGGGTTAGAACCAGCGGCGATAGTGCCGTTTCCTTTGGTAAATCAAGGGCAAGGTTAGTTACCGAAGAAAATACCAATACGCTTTTTAAAGATGTTGCCGGCGTTGAAGAAGCCAAAAATGATCTTGTTGAAGTGGTGGAGTTTCTTAAAAACCCAGGTAAGTTTCATGCTTTAGGTGCACGTATTCCTCATGGTGTACTGATGGTTGGCCCACCTGGATCGGGTAAAACGCATCTGGCAAAGGCCGTTGCAGGTGAAGCGCAAGTGCCCTTTTTTAGTCTTTCGGGCTCTGATTTTGTAGAAATGTTTGTAGGCGTAGGTGCAGCCAGAGTTCGTGATCTTTTTGATACGGCTAAGAAAAATGCGCCTTGTATTGTTTTTATAGATGAAATTGACGCTGTAGGTCGCCGCCGTGGCATGAATATTAATGGTGGTAATGATGAGCGCGAGCAAACTTTAAATGCGCTTTTGGTCGAGATGGATGGGTTTGAGTCCAAACACGATATTATTATTATTGCGGCAACCAATAGACCCGATGTCTTAGACCCCGCCCTGCTTCGCCCAGGTCGTTTTGACCGTCAGGTTGTGGTTGACGCGCCTGATGTAAAAGGGCGCGAAGAAATCTTGCGGATACATGCGCAGGGTAAACCCCTGGCGAAAAAGGTTGATCTAAAAACGGTTGCCAAGCGTACTCCAGGGTTTGTAGGTGCTGACCTTGAGAATTTACTGAATGAAGCTGCTCTTGTTGCCGCCAGAGCTGGTCGCAAGGAAATCAACCCCGATGACTTAGATGAAGCCGCCGATCGTGTGGTAATGGGACCAGAGCGTCGTAGTTTGGTCATTAGTGAAAAGCGCAAAAAACTGGTTGCTTACCATGAGGGTGGTCATGCCCTTGCTGCTTACCTTTTGGAGTTTGCAGATTCGGTTCATAAAATTACAATTGTGCCGCGGGGTCGTGCAGGTGGCTATATGCTCTCACTACCCGAGGAAGATCAAGATTACATAACGCGCAAAATGCTTTTAGACCGTATAGGTGTTTCGCTTGCTGGGCGGGTCGCTGAAGAAATTATTTTTGGGGATGTAAGTACGGGTGCGCAAAATGACTTTCAGCAAGCCACGGACATTGCTCGGCGTATGGTAACGCAGTGGGGCATGAGTGAATCTTTGGGGAAAATTGCTTTATCAAACAGTAGTGCTTCCTATTTGGGTGAGTTTGAAGGTGCAAGGCAATACAGCGAAGAAACTGCTTTGCTTATAGATACTGAAGTAAAAAGCATCATTGATACGGAATATAATCGGATTTTAGACCTTATAACAGAACACCAAGATAAGCTCGAGCGTATTGTTGCAGCCTTGCTAGAGCATGAAACCTTACATGCTGAGGATTTTGAGCAGCTTATGAAACAACCTTTAGCTGCCGAAGACTCAGAAAATCAGGCTTTGCCTCTTTAAATAACGTGTTTAAAATAAACAATGTGACTGAAGGCATCTGTGCTTTTTTGAAAGCTTAAACCCAACTGAGATTAAGATAGAGCAAAATCTGGTTTTGTAGACTTTTGAGTCGCATAAAAATGCCTCACTATTGGTAAGATTTAGCCTTGAGACTTGAAAGGTTAAATCATGACTAATGCTTACCTTCATAACATTAATAAGGTACTAGAAACCATTGCCGAAGAGGAGCAGACTAAGCTTGATGCTGCGGCTGCCATCATTCGAAAAAGTATAAAAGCTGGCGGTATTATTCACGCGTTTGGTAGTGGGCACAGTGCGCTGGTTGCTGCCGATACGATTAACCGCACAGGTTGTCCTGTAGCCATCAATCAAATTATTGATAAAACTGATGATATGGCGGAGCGTTTAAACGGCTATGGTCAAACCCTCTTGAGGCACTATGAAGAGCAGTACGGGCTATTTGAGAGAGATTGTCTGATTGTTATTTCTAACAGTGGACGCAACCCTTTGCCCATTGAAATAGCCATGGGAGGTAAAGCTAAAGGCTTACAGACTATTGCTATTTGCAATGTAAAGCAAGCCAATAGTTTACCCTCGAGGCACGAAACGGGCCTCAATTTAACTCAGGTGGCTGATTTGGTGCTAGATACGCATTTACCGATTGGCGAGGCATCGTTAAAGCTGCCTAAAACAGGTCTGGCGGTTGCGCCTATTTCTACTTTTGCTGGCATGTTCATCATGCAAAGCATTTTGCTTTTGGCGCTTGAAGGGCTCGAGCAGGAAACAACTGATATTCCGATTTTTGTTACCGATAATGCAGGGATTGAAGATGCCGATGAGCGAAATGCTGCTTCGCGCAAGCGCTATCAAGGGCGCTTAAGACGTTTTGGTGTTTAACCTATCTAGCGCCAAAGAAAGTCAAAATGGTCTGGAAGGTTTGATAAATAATTCTTAAATCAAGCCCGAGTGAAACATGTTTAACATAGTAAAAGTCGTAACAGAGCTTTATTTTGGTCTCGTCAGTGCCTGCGGCGTAGCCTTGCATAACTTGCGCCCAGCCTGTGATGCCAGGTTTTACATTATGCCTTAAATCATAAAGGGGAATATCTTTGGCAAACTGTTCAGCAAAACTAACCTGCTCGGGCCTTGGTCCTATGATGCTCATTTCGCCTATAAGTACATTCCAGAATTGAGGAATTTCATCAATGCGGGTTTTTCTGAGCCATTTACCAAGTCGGGTAATCCTTGGGTCATTTTGTTCTGCGAAGGCAGAGCCGTTAGCTTCGGCATTTGGTTTCATCGTGCGAAATTTGAGCATTTGAAAGGGCTTGCCCTTTGTGCCAGCACGCTCTTGCCAGAAAAAAACCGGCCCCCTATCTTCTAGATAAATAAAGATACTGACAATGGCTGCTAAGGCAAGTAAAAGGGGACTAAGTAAAATAACCCCAAGTAAATCAAACATACGCTTCCAGCTATGGTAGCTGTTACGCCCTGCTAAAATTTCAAAAGCCCATTGACCATGTAGCATGTTAATGGGAATACGTCTTGTTAGAGTCTCAATGACTAAGGGGGCAGATAGGGTTCTTACACCATACATATCAGCATGTGCGAGCCACAAAAGCCAGTCTTTACTGTAATTGGCTGCTGGGTCAAGAATAACAAAATCAATGTCCTCAAAGCTTTTAGGTGGGGTACTGAAGTAAGTAAGGTCAACCTTTGAAGCATGCTCGAGCTCAGTTAAGAAGCTTGCTGGATGAATGACTGCCAGTTTTAAAGGCGCTGCATAATGCTGGTAGATGAGTCTTATTACCAGCATCCAGGCCGTCCAAAATAGGAGAAAAATGCCTAAGGCGTAGCCTGAATAATACGAACGACTTAAAGCCTGTATGACCAAAGTGCTTAGAGCCGCTAAAGCTGGAATAAATAAGGTGAGCGTGCGCTGTTTATGCAGCAGGGTTTCAATGGATTTAAATTGGTTGAGCAAAAAATGAGCATTGAAGCTAGCTAGGCTAAGCACAAAGATAAAACCTTGTTTATCTGCTAAATCAACTTTGCTAGCAATCTGAAAATAAACCAATAAGCAAGCCAAGCTTAAGCCCAAATAGTCAATAAAACCTAAGCGCGGGAGTTTAGGAACGTTAAAATTGCTGCTGATTGTTTTTTGAATAATGCCCATCACGTAGTTCAATCATCGCCCAATCTATAACCTCAGTCTAAATCTTTCAACCTAAACCTAGTATAGTAAAAAGCTGCTTACGGGAATCTGAATATTTGCCTTGGTCAGTATAAAACTAACGATATTCATAGCCATACTTTTCACTAGAAACCTTGCCCAAGTAGGTCATATCTAGGTTTTAGTTTAGACAAAATATACAAATAGCGCTGTGATGATTATAGGAAAAGCGGGGCTTTTAGGTCATTATTAAGCTATAAAGTCATTCTTTTAAGACAAACGTTAAGATTTGATCAGATTTATTCAGGCTGAATGTTTGTTCAAGGTGGATGTCTTGGTAATCCAGACTAAGACGGTAATCGCCAAGAAAGGCTCGAGTCTGAAAGCTGCCCGACTGATCGGTTAGGCTGTTTTCTTTTGTCCACCACTTATTTAGAACAAGATCTTTATAAGCCTGACCATTGGCCTTAATCGACCAGTCGCTATGGTAAAGGGCAGCATCAGGTATCCAGTGATGATTTTCCCAGAAACCCCACATCAAAATGCCCTCAACCGCAGGGTTACTAAAGGCAATGGTGAAAAAGTCGCGCAAATAATCGGCTTGTAAGTTTTCGTCAGTAATGTTGACATCAAACTCGGTAATCATGAGGGGCAAACCAAACTGAGCAAAACCATTAAGTCTGTCATAGAGTTCGGTAGGTGGTGTAAGTTGCCAGCCAAAGTGACCTTGTAAACCAATACCTTCTAAGGGTGAGCCAAGTTCTTGCATGCGGCTAAGGATGCGCTTAAATTCAACATCTAAGGTGCCTTCGCCCAGGTTGCCATAGTCATTAAGATAAAGCTGGGCGTTGGGCTCGAGCTCTTTTACCCTAGTCAACCACTCAGCCATGATGTCTTCTCCAAAAACATCGGCAAGTCGTTTATTAGATGAGGGCTCATTCACAACATCCCACTGAACAAGCTTGCCCTGTGTAGCACCCAAGATATCGACCAGATGCTCATCGATACGCTTTTTTAGGGCTTCAGGTTGATTGAGCAGGGCAGCGGCATCTTCGGGTAAACAAAAGTCTTCAGAGCAAGGCCAAATAAGATTATGCCCACGCACCTTAATGCCCTTTTCTGCAAAGTAATCAAGGGCTTTGAGCGCTTGTTCGCGGCGACAGCATTCCCAGGTAGGCCATTTGAGGTCATTTTCCAAAACGACCCAGTTAAAGAGCTCATCAATCGTTTGGCGGTAGTGCTCACCGTCTGCATCCTGACTAAAAAGTCTTTCAGCATCAACGGCTGAGCCAAAGGCAAAAGCGTGGCGGGTTTGCTCAAGCCCTAGCTTAACTCCCTCAATGAGGTTTCCTTGGCTGTCTACCACTCTAATTTCAAGATCAGCCTTACGAATTTCATCAATGCGTTTGTCTGCCTCTTGTCGCCACGGGGCGTCAGCTTCACGCCCACGATAACTAAAACCCAGCGTAGGAAAATCAGTAACCGCCTTAGTTGTGCCAAAACTTTCTAAACTAAAATTTGCCAGTTCAAAACTCTGCTCACCGTAGCCTAGCCGAAAAAGGGCAGATGCTTTTCCAGGTGCAAAGGCTTGCAGCGTTTGAAAAGGGATTTGCACCTCTCGCCACTCAGGGTCAAGAATAATGCCCACGGTGACAGACTTTTCCCAGGGTGGGCCGTCTTGCTCAAGTACAAATTCGGTACGTGCCTCAGGGCTAAGCGAACGCGCCCAAAACCGCAAAACCAGCGTGTCACCTTGATTTAAGCTAAGGCTATTGCTCGAGCCAAGCTGCACATCCCAGGGGTTGGTGGGCAGGGTTTTGCCTGTAATGCGCCAGGCTTCCTTAAAGTTTTGCCCTGTTACGCTGACACGCTCGAGCGAGGCTGCATTGGTATCGCCAATCAGCTTAAAACTCTCAAAAAAATTACCAGCTATAACGGCTTGACCTGAACTATTTTGTGTCAAGACGCTTTGACAGCTTAGAAGGCATAAAAGGATCAAAAAGGATTTAAAAAAACTCAGTCTCATGGCACTATGCTAACCGAGTAAGGGCAAATTGACGAGATAAAAAGGTCAAACGGTTGGTTTTTAAGACTAAGTGGTTTAGAAAATAACTTATTAAGCAGCTTCAGCTTGATTTAAAATGGTTCGGTCATACATCTCTGCTAACAGACCTAAACCCTCAGGCCAGTTAAACACATCCAAATAGCCCATGTCATAAGCCACCAAATCAACCAGTCTGACAGTTTTATCAGGGTAGCATTTGGCTAACATTTGCGCGCAATTTTTTAGCTCAGTCATTAAATCAGTGTTTTCAACAATGCGACTGGCAATGAGTTTTCGGTGACCTTCAAAGTAGAAACGCAAAATAAACATGCTGTAGCTTTGTAACCGATAAGGGTCGATTCCAGCTATAGGCTCGAGCATAACTGAACCATATCACGGCGTTTTAAGATTGTCTATTTGGCTTTCTTATCTTTTGCATTTCGGCCAAGGACAAGGCTAAGTAGAATGCCTATTACTCCTAAAACCAAAAGAATAAGTCCAAAATTCGTGGTAAAAGGTCGAATGGCGCTAATCATCAAGATAAGCCCAAGACCCAAAAGCAAAATACTGATCAAAGTAGCAAACGAAAGCTTCATAAGGGTGCTCTAAGATAACGTTTCTTCCAAAAATAAACCGTCACTCAGACCCCAATATTAAGCTGAATAACAGTTATAGTTTAGCTTAGGTGCAAACTATAAAACCTCGCCTCAGTTTTGGAATGCGTCTTGCTCGCCTGGTTTTAAGGCTTTTTGGCTGGCGTGTTGTTGATAATTTACCACCTACCGATAAATATATTTTGGTAGGTGCCTGGCACACCTCGAACTGGGATTTTCCGCTGGCAGTTTTTGCTATGTGGGGTATGGGTGTAAAGTTACACTTTATTGGTAAACAAGAACTCGTATCTGGGAAACTGGGTTTTTTGATGAAGCGCTTGGGTGTGATTGGGGTTGACCGCTCAAAGACCATAAATTTTGTGCAAAAAATGGCAGAACTCTTTAAAGAGCGTAAGGAATTGCGACTTGTCATTGCTGCTGAAGGCACGCGCTCACAAGCTGAGTACTGGAAAACGGGTTTTTACTATATGGCGCTAGCAGCCGAGGTGCCCATTGCCTTTGCGTTTATAGATGCTAAAGCTAAAGAGGTGGGCATTGATGGTTATTTTATGCCAACGGGGAACCGTGAAGAAGATTTGCATAAAGTAAAACTCTTTTTTGAGAGTAAGCAAGGGATAAAGCCAAATAAGCAAAGAAGTATAAAATTTAAGGCGCTCGAGCCTGCCAAGGAAGAAAGTCTTCCTGAAAAACTAGACCCTGGCCTGTGATAACCTAAGCCCATGATTGCCTGGATACGTCACATCCCCTTTGAAGAAGCCAAAGGAAAACTTAAGCGCATTTACGACCAGATTATTTCGCCTGAAGGTCTGATTGACAACATTATGAAAGTGCATAGCCTGCGGCCCAATAGCTTAGAAGGGCACATGGCGATTTACAAAAATGTCTTGCACCATAGCAGCAATACTTTGCCCAAATGGCTTTTAGAAGCGGCTGGTGTTTATGTGAGTTATCTCAACGGCTGCCACTACTGTTACGAGCACCATTTTGCAGGCATGAAACGGCTTATGAAAGAGGATGCTAAAGCAGACGGCATTCGTAAAGCCATAGAGTCAGACACGTTAGCTGCTGCGTTCTCAGGTCGTGAACTTGCCATTATGCACTACGCCAATGCGCTCACTTTAAGACCCGCAGCCATGCAAGAAGCTGATGTTGAAGCGCTTCGTCGTGCAGGTATGGATGATGGCGAGATTTTAGAAATTAATCAGATTGTTAGCTACTTTGCCTATGCCAATCGTACAGTTCTGGGTCTAGGCGTAAGTACGCAAGGCGATGTGCTTGGTTTATCGCCAGGTGATAGTGATGACCCAGATAACTGGCACCACCACTAAGAGGTATTCGCAACAAGACGGGTTACCAATCATTAAAAAAGCTATTGGGCTACGTCAATAAGATAGATGCTTGTGGTGTTATCAGTTTGCTCATAGACGGAAAAGACAATCTTTTTGCCATCGTTACTTATGCTAGGAATGATGCCTTCACCATTTTTAGCAATAACGCTTAGCTTGTTGGTTTGGCGATTGTAAATGTTTAGATAGCTCTGCATGGGACAACCATTCCCGTAAGGGCTTTTGGCCAAGCATTTACGGGTTCGATAGGCAACCTTGTCATTAGCTTTAGACCAAGACCATAAAATGGAGGTCTCTATGAATAGTTCAGGATCAGCGCCATTGTTTAAAAGCTGAATATCTTGTTTGCTACCCGTACTGAGATTATAAATCGTGTGTGAACTCGAGGCTGCATCGGATTTAGTAATAAGCAATATACCTTCTTGTGCCCACCTTAGCTCTGCTATAAATCCCCAGGCCATTTCCTCATCTACCAAGGTCGGTGTAGGCAGCGGCAGGGTCAAAGGCTTTAATTCTCCTGTGCTGATAGTAAAAACCGCAGGTTTAGAATTTACAAGAACCAGAAGTTGACTGCCGTCAGGTGAAAATAGACGACTATCAATATTTTCAGAAGTACCATAATAAGGATAGGCTAGCGAAGCAGACGAACTCGCATCAAGAAGCAGGCGAGATTCTTTGCTCATGAGATCATACAAAAAAATAGAGTCATTTATTTGATAAGCCAAATGCTGATTGTCTGGAGAAAAGGCTAGCATGACTGGAATTCTGGCTGGAGAGTTTATTTTAGATTTATGTTGCGAAAAGACGTCACACAGGTACGCTTCAAGTTTGTCGGTATCTAGCTTGTATTCATAAAGGCATGTGCCATAGATTGAAGGATACGTTGTATCCAAGCTGTCTATAAAGTATAGAGTTTTCCCATCACCTGACATATGCAGGGCATTTACTTGTCTACCATTGGTATCAATTTCACGTGTTTGTTTAGTCTGGATATTGGTCATGTAAAGGGGAGATAAATCTTCACTATTGGTCTTTGGGTCTACAAAGGAACCTTGCCAAAAGAAAGCCGTATTATCGGCAGACCAATATAGTTTACCATCATATATGTAATTTGGCTCAAACCCAGATTTTTTGATGAATGCTTTGGGTAAATCTATTTCGGGGCTAGGTGTTAATAAATCTCCGACATTGCATGCTGCCAATACTAAGCTAATAAACACGAATACCATTAAAAGTATATTTTTATTTTTGAAACCCATTCCCACCATGTCTCATCCCATCAGAACTATAATTTTGCGGGAAGTTTATCATTGGGGATTATGAGAAGATTGGAATAAATTAACACATGAGGTGTTCAAACTATGAGCAGTGAGTTTATTGGTGAATTAGGACAAAGCCAGACTTAGCCTCGAGCCTAAGCTCAAAACTGTCTTTATTAAAGGTGTAAGTTTGATTTTGTAAAGGCTCGAAATAGCTTCCAGGCTCGAGCTTAAGTGAAAGCTGGCTAGGCTTATTTTCAGCGTTGACCGCTATAACAATACTCTGATTTTCAAGCTCGAGCTTAAAGACAATACTGCACCTTTGCGTGCTTAATACACTTAGCTTGCCTCGGCTAAAGGCTTTGTAGCTTTTTCGTAAGGCAATAAGTTCTTTAATAAACTTGCGTAAATCATGATCCCAGAGATTAGGGGTGTCCCAGGGCATTGCCTGACGGCAAAAAGGTTCGTGGTTGCCCATGAGCCCCAGCTCATCACCATAATAAATGCAAGGCGCACCTGGCAAACAAAAGAGTAAAAGATAAGCGAATTTTAGCGCGTCTTCATCCCCTTTTAAGATAGTTAAGGCTCTTGGAGTATCGTGACTACCCAAAAGATTGAATTGGGCTTGGGTAATTTCGCTGGGGTAAGTACTAAGGTTTGTCTCGAGCGCCTTGGCAAAGCCAGGGGCATCTAGTCTTGGTATAAGTTTATAGCCGCACTTGTCAGATTCTTTGTCGTTTAGGTCATGGCTGACAAAGCCAAAAATAGCTTTGGTTAAAGGATAGTTCATTACGGCGTCAAACTGATCGCCTTTTAACCAGCGGCTAGGGTCTTCCCAGATTTCGCCGACAATATAGGTTTCAGGGTTTATCTCAAGGCAGCGTTTGCGAAACTCTTGCCAGAAGCTATCATCATCAATTTCATTGGGTACATCGAGTCGCCAACCGTCAATACCCATTTCTAACCAGTGGGTGGCGACACGCCACAAATATTCGCGAACGGCAGGTGTATCCGTATTAAATTTGGGTAGCGCTTTTAAATCCCACCAAGCATCATAACCAGCCTCTAATTCATTATAGGCATTTAAGGGGAATTTCCTGATATGAAACCAGTCAAGATAAGGGCTATCTTTGCCATTTTCCAAAATGTCATTAAACTGAAAAAAGCCGCGACTGGCATGGTTAAAAACCCCATCCAGCATAATGTGCATATCGCGGTTGTGTAATTCGGTAATGAGTTTTTTAAACGCCTCATTTCCTCCAAGCATCGGATCAACCTGAAAATAGTCGTGGGTGTGGTAACGGTGGTTAGAAGCAGACTGAAAAATCGGATTAAAGTAAAGGGCGGTAATCCCTAAGTCTTGCAGGTAGTCAAGGTTTTCTATGACGCCAAGCAAGTCGCCACCTTTGTAACCATGTAAGGTCGGTGTTGCATTCCAAGATTCTAAGTACTTAGGTTTGCTGAGTTCCTTACTTTTTGCGAACCGGTCAGGGAAAATCTGATAAAAAATGGCATCTTTGGCCCAAGCTGGCGTTTTGGTCATCCTTACCAAACTAAGCTCTTTAAGCTCAAGGCGATAGAGATTTGATTACAAAAGGATAATTTAGGACCATTTTATACCAATTCCGTTTATACCCCGAACAAAGTGAGGGTTATAAATGCAATCTTGGATTGTCGAATCAAATACCAAGCCCATTCTAATCGAGAAAAACTCGAACAGCGTTTTTTGAGATTTTTTCAGGCTTGGTATTACAGCTATCTGCCAAAGCTATTCCTTACAGCAAGCTTATCCTTAAAGAAACTGGCAAAAAGGTTGATAACGTTTTGATAACGCTTGCTTAGCTAAGCTCGGATTATCGAGCTGCAACGCTAGTGCAACGCTAGCTTTTTAAACTGGAGTTACAAAGGCTGAAAAGGGATAGGGATAGAAATGCAAAGGATGTTAAGCATGAGCTGGATGTATTTGGTGATAGCCCTGGTTTTGGATGTGATCGCCACGATAAGCCTGAAGATGTCAGATGGTATGCGTCACGGCATGACGTCTTTTTTGGCCTATGGGCTTTTTGTACTGAGTTTTACCTGCTTTGGATTAGCGATGAAAAAGCTCGAGGTTGGCTTAGTTACAGCGTTTTGGGCAGGGGGCGGTTTGGCGATTATTTCGCTGATTGGCATGTTTTATTTTCAAGAAAGTATAAGCCCCTATAAACTTATTTTTTTAGGGCTGACGATTATTGGCATAATGGGTTTAAGTATGCAGCAGGGTTTGCTCGAGCCTTAAGCCTGTGAAAGTCTTGCCAAAACGGAACCCAGAACCTTGACACCCCGCTCAATATCTTCAGGTTTGCTGTACTCGTCGGGTCTATGACTTACGCCATCTTTGCAAGGAATAAAAATCATACCTGTAGGACAAATGCGTGCCATAAAGAGCGCGTCATGATAGGCGCGACTTACCATAGGCAAAGTTCGCAGACCAAACTCGCGGCTTGCTAATTCTGTTGCTTCGGTGATCTCACGAGCGCAACTTGCAGGTGGGTCAGCATTTAGGGTCTCGACGGTTGCTTTAAGCTTGCGCTCAGCACTTATTGTCCAAACCGCATCTTTAATAGCCTCAACCATACTGTCACGTCTGCCAAGATCAGTATCTCTAACATCGACAGTCATAAAAACTTTACTGGGGATGCTGTTGACGGCTCTTGGGTGAATATCAAAAATACCTACTGTCGCTACCGAATCTATACTGCCAGTTGTCAGGGCAACGCTCTCAATGGTTTGAGCAATTTCTGCACCACAAACCAGAGCATCTTTTCTTTCTGGCATTAGTACCGCACCGGCATGACCGCCTGCACCCTCGAGCGCAATATGCAGCGTTGCAGGGGCTGCAATAGCAGTAACCATGCCAATCGGAATGTTTTTTTGCTCGAGCTGTGGCATTTGCTCAATATGCAGTTCTACAAAGGCATAATAAAAGCCTTCGGTTAGCCGAACATCTGCTAAATTGTCAGAAAAGCCTGCCTCTTGACGAGCTTCATCGGGCGTTTTGCCTTCGCTGTCTTTTAGCTTGGCAAGTCCGTTTGTATCAAGTACGCCAGACATGACCCTCGAGCCTAAGCAGCCCACGCCAAAGCGCGTGGGTTCTTCGGCGGTAAAAAGGATGAGTTCAATACTGCGTTTGGGCTTAAAGCCTGCCAGTTTTAAAGCGCGGATTGCCTCGAGTCCCCCTAAAACGCCCACAGTTCCGTCATACATGCCAGCATGAGGGATGGCGTCAATATGCGAGCCTGTGGCGACAGCAGGCAAGTCAGGGTCTGAGCCTGTCCAGCGCACAAACGTATTACCCAAGGCATCTTCGCGTAGCTCGAGCCCCGCCTCAAGGCAAAGTCCTTTAAAGTAAGCTCTTGCCTCTAAATCTTGTTTGGTATAAAGAATGCGCGTTACTGCAGGCGCTGGCGCTTCAGAAAAGGTTGCCAGTTTAGCTAACTCAGCACTCAAACGAGCTTGATTAATGTCGAGATTCATAAGCATCCTGAGTTGCTAGTTTAACTATTTTTTTCAAAACTAAAGACGTCACGGTTAGCTTCCTTGTATAAAAGGTAGCTCGAGGTTTCTGTGCCTAAAGCCCCAAACCACTGCGGGCAATAAGGCCCCATCCACAAGACATCATCCTTTTGAATCGGGTACCAGTCATCACCTAGCCGATAAATGCCACCCCCTGAAAGCATCAGCATCCCATGCTCCATAAAATGGGTTTCGGCAAAGGGCAAAACGGCTCCAGGTTTGAAATTCATGGTATTGACTGCCATATCAAAGTGCGGGTCGTCAGGCAAAAAACGTCTGAAAAAGACATTGGGATCGCCCATAAAAGGCTCAGCTTTGGTGTCTTGTTCGTTGCCTGTCACAATCGGTAAAGGCTCATCGCTTTCATTGGGAAGGTAGCGTCTTTCGTAAACATTGAGCTTCGTTTGGCTTGTCGCTGTAATAACGTGCGGTTCTTGAGCAGGGAAAAAGGCAAAATCTTTTTCTTTAAGCGTTAGGGTATCAGCTTCTGTTTTTACACTTACGCTACCGGACAGGACAAAGATAAAACGCTCGACCCCAGGTAGGGGAGGGGTGCCTTCGCCCCCTTTTTGCATAAGGGCAAAATACTGGCTAAAACGTGCGCCCATCTGCGGTGAAATGAGGATAATGCCCATTGTATGTTTCCAGCCAGGTAAGGCGGTTTGAACATGTCCGTCAGGGGCAATAAAAGCGTGACTGTGCGTGACTCTTGTGCGAGTGTGACCTAAGTGATTCATAGGCTAAAGCTTATCAGGTTAGGAGCTTAAGAGGGAATGAGATTTAGGGCTCGAGCCTCTACGCTGCTCCACCTTCTTCATTATTCACAGCCTGTACCAGCGCTCTCATATAAGCAATCGAATACGCCGCACCCACGCGGTAGCCACCAAGCATCGCTGGAATATGGTCAGGAATGATGCAGCCATCGAACTTGACCGCTCTTAAGGCTTTCATCACCTCGTACATATCCTGATAGCCGTTATCAATTAAAGTTTCCACCCAGGGCTCAGGCATTGGGTTTGAGACGTTACGAAAATGGACTTTAAAAAGCTTATTTTGCGAGGCAAAGTACTTAATGGCATCAACAGGGGTATTTCCCATGCCGTTTACGCCACCCTCGAGCCAGCAGCCCACACATAAACATACGCCAATATTAGGACTATCAGCTATTTCCATAGCCTTTTTATAGCCTTCAAAGGTGCCAAACATACATCTCGGAATGCCGCCCAAGGTATACACAGGTGGGTCATCGGGGTGTATGCCAATTCGCACGCCTTCTTCTTCGGCGACTGGGCTTATTTCTTTAATTAGGTAAGCGTAGTTATCCCAGAGTTCTTCC
>JAHEBB010000368.1 GCA_024642575.1 Trueperaceae bacterium
AATTCAATCATGCCAGCAGGATGCGTATAGTGATGCTGATTATCTTCAATAGCCTTAATAGCAGCATCAACAATATGTTTAGGCGTATGAAAATCAGGATCACCCCGACCCATCGCGATGACATCATCTAGACCAGACGCTATCTCAAGCATCTTTGTGCGAAAGGACACGTCCTCTTCAACAATACGATTAGCTAACGCAGACATTAAACCTTTAGACATAAGAACTCCTGTAAGCAACTGTTAGGGTAAATTTAGGCTTAGCCACGTTAATCCTTTCAAATTAAAGGTCAAGCACTCGAGCTTCTGGTGGATAGCTTTCTAAAAATTTGCTTGTCACTTCTGCTTTGCCTTCGCTCACGATCATGGTGTTAATGGTGCGATAACCATCAAGATTAGGCCTGTAAATACCAGGTTCATTTGAGAAAACCATATTAGCAAGTAATTTTGTATCATCCCCTGGAGCTAACCATGGGGCTTCATGACCTTCAATGCCCATACCGTGACCTATTCGGTGCCTAATAAATGTATCTAAACCTGCTAATTTGAGTTGCTCAAGTGCAGCATGGTTGACTTCTTTGCAGCTTGCACCTACTTGTAACGCTTTGACAGCAGCGTCATTACAGGCTGCTGCTGCCTTTAGGCAATGAAGCTGCTCAGGTGTAGCTTTACCAAGCACAAAAGTAGCACCACTCTCGGCGTGGTAACCGCCAACAGATGCACCCACACCAGCAATAAGCACCTCACCTATGTTGGGTTTACGGTGAATGGGTTTACCATGAGGCAGCGCTGCTCTTTCAGCCGTATGAACCGTAACGGTAACCCCAACTTTGGTTTTGGCAAACGCCTCACTTAAGTCCTTAGCCTGATGCTCGAGAGTGGCTTTTAAGCAATAATTTAAGATATCTAGCTCCGTTGCGCCAGCACGCATAAAGTCAGCAAGGCGCTCGTAAAGGTATTGCAAGTAGTAGTCAGCGTAGCTTGCCGCCTTACGAATAAGCTGAAGCTCCTCTGCTTCTTTGACATAACGCAAGGTCGTAACCATGTCACTTATAAGGATTGTTTGTTTAGATTCGAGTTCTGTAAATAATAAATGAGCAAGTTCGTCTATAGCTAAACGTTTTGCGCCCGTATTTTGCGCCATCCATAAAACAGGATGCGTGTCACCAGGAAATTCAAAATACGTACGGATGTCTTTCACCCAGCCATCCGCTGCATTTTCTTGCTCGAGTAAAGGAATATAAAGGGTGGGTTCACCACTTGAAGGAATATAAAAGCCAATAGGTCGCTCTGAAGCTGAGTGGAAAAAACCAGAAGCGTAAATGACGTTGTATTGATTGAGTAGTAAGATGCCGTCTAGCTCAGCCTCAGCTAAGCGCGCTTGAATCTGAGCTAGTTTACGCCTATAGAATGTTTCGTTTAGAGGCTCGAGCTTCACCCAATCACCTCGCGTGAAAAAGGAAAGTCAAGCTTTAAGTCTTTTGATAAGGCTTCTAGTTCATCAAATACTGCAGCGTCAAGCTTTACCCCGTCTTTGCGTCTTTCATTTTCACGGCGTTGCTCTAACTCACCTGGCACTAAAATTTCATTAAAGCCAGCACGTAGTTTGCTTTTTTTAATGTCAGCAATAAAAGTGTTTATGCGTTCTTTAAACTCAGCAAGAGGCATAAACCAGGCAATATCAAAAGCAATAAACGTATGGGCTACATCTTGTTTTTCAGGCTTTGCATAAGGGCTTAAACCAAACGCGCCACCGCTTAGTACACCTGTCATAACATCCGTCATAAAAGATAAGCCGTAACCCTTGTACTGACCAATGCCTAAAAGTGCGCCCATCATAGCTGCACTTGGGTTAGTTGTTTCTTCACCTTCAGGGGTTAGTGCCCAGTCAAGTGGCATGTCTTTGCCTTCACGCTCGAGCCATTTCATCATGCCTTTTCCAGCAGTGGTTAAAGCAATATCTAGTGAAACATTAAAGTCTAAACCTGTTGGTGCGGCAAGCGCCCAAGGGTTAGTGCCAACAACTGCCGTCGCGCCACCCCAAGCGGCCATTTCTGGACCTGCATTGGTCATGGCTATGCCTAGGCAATTTTGTTTTAAAGCAATGTCTGCATGAACGGCTGAGGAGCCGTAGTGTGTGCTGCCTCTTACCAGTACTGTACCAACGCCACAAACTTTAGCTTTGTCAACAGCAAGTTTCATGGCGCGTTGCCCAACCACGGAACCTAGCCCATTATGGCCATTTACAAGTGCCAAGGCAGGGCTTTCTTTGATGATTTCAAAAGGCGCATCTTTATTTATTAATTGCTTTTGAAGTCTTTCGCGGTAGGCTGATAAGCGTCTTACCCCTTGACCCTGCCCAGGGTGAAAGCGCAATTCACTAAACATAAGTGCGTTAGCGCAAAGCTTAGCATCGTCTTCACTTAGGCTCATTGCTTTAAAACAAGCCAGCGTAAACTCAGCCAAAGCCTCTGCATCTACACGAACTAGCTTTATCACCCCTAAACCTCGAGCGCTAACAACGACTTGAGGTTTACACCTTCACTTAGCTTAGGTTCAATTCCCCCCTCAGCTGATGTCATAACGACAGTAATACCTGGACCGTAGCCAGCTCTTGGGCTGTCTCCTTGACCAATTACGCCTATACCAATAGCATCTCGTAAGTAACCATGTTGATAACGACTATCATAATTTTCAAGCGCAACAACATCGCCTAAGCGAAGCTTATCTAAACCTGCTTCTTTGACAGCTTCTTTGTCTGTGGTTTGAATATGAACCGAGCCGCCTTCACTATCTAAACCTGCGCCTGCACCCAGCAAATGCGGAGGCACACTTGCAACAACGGGTACTTCTAGCTTACCTGCAGAATTTTTTTGCGGATTTAATGCAGCCAAGAGTTCAGGTGAGCAGCCTTTTAAGCGAACGCTCGAGTGTTCACTGAGTTCCATGCCTACACCTTTTGCTCGCACGATGATTTTGTCACCAATCGCCATATTTTCTCGGTCTTTTTTGGCAAAATGAACAATGACGTGTTCTGAGAATCGGCCTGATTTTCCTGTCACGATTCCTTTGGCACCTTTGGCTGCGCCCGACATGACAACCGCTGTATTACCTATACAAGATAAAACTCTTAGACCCCTGTTGCCGTTATCCTCTGCCAAATTGATGCTCACGCTTGGGTGTATGCAATCTGCTAGCCAGCCATAAGCAGAGTCGCCTACCGATACGTTATAAACAATACTGCCGTAGGTTGGGAGTAAAAAAGGTGTTCCGTCAGAGGCTAAGCGGTAAGGCTCAGCGGGTAGACCTGGGAATTGTGGGGTTGCAATTTGACCCATAACGGAGAGGCTTACAAGCTTATCTTGGTTGGTACTCAGACTCATTTTAGCTCCCGTATGTTTAAGTAGCTTGCGATGTTTGCGTTTTTGTCAATTCGCCATTCAATAGCGTCTTCTTCACAGGTCATGAGCGTTAAAATGCCGGGGCCGTGCCCTGTCATAATAGAGTCACCATGAATACAAAGGGCAATGCTAACTGCACCCTTGCGGTAACTGCGCCCAAAACGGTGATCTGCGTTGCGAATGGCAACAAGGTCACCAAGACGCATTTGATCTAAGCCAAGCTCTGCCATGAGCTTTCTATCGCCTGTCATGAGGTCTTGGTCTACGTATTCTGAGTTGAGTTCTGCGCCTGAGCCCATTGCTTGGATGGGCAGTTCCATAGTGACAGGTACGCGTATTTTAAAGTCGTCAATGCTTTCTATGGGTAGAGCGTCAATAAGTTCAGGGCTACATTTTTTAAGTTTTATGTGGGGGTAATCAAGTAAACTTAAGCCTTGACCTTTGCTGCGTAACTGAATGCTATCGCCTACGCAAAGCATTTCTTTAACGTCAGGCTCAAAGTCTATCAGGATGCGGGCGTGTTCTCCTGTGACTATGCCTTGAGCACCTGTAGCCTCACCGCTGGTCACAACTGCTTTATTACCTATGCAGGTCAAGTAGTGCAAGGCAAAATCGCTACTTAGATCTTTGTGAGCGATTGACGCGCCTGGCTCTACGTGATCACCTGCCCAAAAGAAGGCTGGGTCACCTACCCGAATGTTGTAAAGCACGCCTGACATGCCTGGTAACACTCGAGCTATTCCTTCGGTATCTGGAATGTACTCAGGTCGTCTGAAGCTTGGCTGGCTTATCTGACCTGAAACCGCGATTTCTACAAGCTGATTTGCATTTGTTCTAAGCACTAAATGTCATCCTTTAGGGTAAGAAAAGAACGTGAGCCTCATGGTTAAGTTAAAACCCGAATATGAGATACTTGACAGTGAATCTTTATGCGAACTATAGTAACACCAATTACATGAGGTTGTCGACAATCGACGCCATGCGCTTAACCTAGGGAGTTTAAAACGATAAATGAGTAAGCCCCTTTCTCTAAACCAAGAGCTTCCTGCAGCTAAGCAATTTGCAGAAATTAATAATGTTCCCTTAAGAAAAAAAGTGGCAGATGTCTTACGAGAAGCTATTCTTAGCGGTGAACTTAAACCAGGCGATGCTATTATTGAAACCACTCTCGCAGCGCAGTTAGGTGTAAGCCGTGCTCCTTTACGAGAAGCCATGCGCAGCCTAAGCAAAGACGGTCTCATAGAAACGGTACCTTACCGAGGAACAACCGTTAAAACACTTAGTCATAAAGATATAGAAGAAATTTACAGCTTACGAGGCTTACATGAAAGCTTTGCCTTAAAAAGAATTATTGAGCGCGATAGACCCTCAGATGTAAAAATACTTGAGCACATTTGCATAAACATGCAAAAAGCTGCCAAAAAACAAGACTTTAAAACTTTAAATCAAGAAGATGACCGTTTTCACCGTCAACTCATCTTATTAGCAGAGCATGACATGCTCGCTGCCATATGGGATCAATTGGCATTGCGCGTGAGACAAATCATGGCACTTAGAAATAAGCTCAATGAAAACCCAATGGAAATAGCCATGAATCACCCCCCTATTGTTCAGGCCATTCAGGACAAAAACTACGACAAGGCTAGTGCCCTTATTGAATATCACGTAGCCTCAGCTAAAGACTTAATTATAGATGACTTAAACAACAAAACTGGCTAAGTAACTTTATTGGAGGGATCTATCAAAACGGTTTTGATTACAGGCGCAAATGGCTTTATTGCTAACCAGCTAAGCAGAACCTTGCATTTGGCTGGTTATAAGCTTGCACTGCTTGATCAACAGTTTGATAGTCACAGCAAAGACTTCTGGATTCAAGAAGGCGTAGCCCTCTATGAAACAGAAGTAGGCAGCTTTCAAGAAAAGCTAAGTATTGACACAGTCATTCACGCAGCTACCTTAACGGCAGAAGCACATGAACTCAAGATGACCGCAGAATCCTACTTGAAAACAAATTTAGATACTAATTTTCATATGATTAGCTGGGCTCGAGCCAATAGGGTAAAGCGTTTTATTTTTATTAGTTCAGCCGGTGTTTTTTCAGCGCAGCAAAAAGGTCCTTTAACAGAACAAAGTGCTACGCTTTCAAAAAGCCTCTATGCACTTGCAAAACGCTGCACCGAAGACCTTCTCGAAAC
>JAHEBB010000369.1 GCA_024642575.1 Trueperaceae bacterium
TCAGTTTTAACGAAGCTTTGACCCCTCATGGTATTGCCTTAACCATTTATTCAGAGCACAAAGGACTTTTAAGCTGGACTGAAGGTAGTTTAAGCAATGTCTTTAGTGAACTTGACGCTGGCGTTGCCAGAGCACACTGCGCGACTGATCAAACCTTTTCTGAAGCGGTTGTTGCGGTTAAAGCCGAACTCGTAAGTCAGGGCAAACTGCCTGAATCCGTAAAAAGGCTAAAGGACAGGCTCGAGCATAGCTCTTCCCTTTTTGGCAATGATGTTTTCACAGCAACATCAAGTCAAAGCAGCTATGCCTTATTCATCAGTGATGAAACGCAGTACCTCTGGCCTGAAAGTATAGAAGCGGCAAACACCTTGTTAAAAGCCTTAGACCTTTCTCCTATCACCGTTGCTCAGGGTCAAAGCAGTGGTTTTATGGCAGCGTCGCTAGGTTTTAGTAAGAGAGCAAAAGAATATGCAACGACCCTATTAGCCGAGCTTGAAACCTCCAAAGCTAAAGATCTTATTGTTCTGGGCGATGCTGATCTTTATACCTTTAAACAGCTGTATACCGAAAGACTTGGTCTAACTTGGCCACAACAGGTCAACGTTAGGAGCTTACTCGAACTACTTTCAGACGCTCATAAGAATGACAGGCTTTCCTTTAACCCCTCATCTGATACTAGATCTTATAGTTACCTAGACCCTAGCCAGACACTTAGAGTGAGACAGTTCGAGGCACCTCGTCAGTTACTTAAAGCTGTTCTACCAGGCAAAGCGCTCGAGCTGTTCTGGCGACGTGAACGCAGTCACCCGACTGGCAGTGGCAACATTCAATTTACAAACCCTAAACTGGCAGAAAAACTGACAAGAGCAAGGCTCGAGGATGCCAAAAACCAAGGAGCCGAGGTCATCTACTGCGAAGAAGCGGCAGATTTGGCTCAGCTAGATCTTTATGCCTCAGACTACGGGCTCGAGCTTAAAGGGCTTTATGAACTGCTGGCACAACATCTTGGCTAAACGCAGGCACTGCCTGCTGCAAAGCAAACCATAGGAGGTTTAAGCATGCACCTATCAATGCACAACTGGATGAGAGCCGAACCCATTGACGTGACCATTCGCCGATTGGCGAAATACGGCTACAAAAGCATCGAAATTGGCGGGGAGCCAGACAAATACGATACCAAAGAAGTTCGTCAGCTTTTAAAGGATAATGGACTGCGTTGCTGGGGTTCTATTAGCCTTATGTTTACGGGGCTAGATCTGGTTCAAGCTGATGAAGCTGGACGTGCCAATACCATCAAGTATCTTAAAGACTGCATCACCATGGTCAAAGAACTCGAGGGGGAAATCATGAGCATTGTGCCCTCAGAAGTAGGCAAAGTCAATGCACAAGCCGATGAAAAAACCGAGTGGAATTGGGCGGTCGAAGGCTTAAAAGAGATCTACACCCATGCGCAAAAAGAAGGGGTAAGAATTGCGCTCGAGCCCCTTAACCGCTTTGAGACCAATTTCCTAAATCGCCATGATCAAGCACTTGCTCTGGCAGAGGCTGTTGGACCAGACTGTGGTGTCTGCCTCGATGCGTTTCATATGAATATTGAAGAAGCCAATTTCAGACAAGCCTTGCAAAAAACCGGCAAACGCCTCTATGACTTCCACGTAGCTGATAACAACCGTATGGCCTGCGGTCAAGGCCAACTCAACTGGCGTGACATTGTAGGGATGCTTAAAGAAATTGGCTATGATGGCGCTCTCACTGTTGAGTTTGTGGCTCCCTTAGACCGTACCCCTGCCAATCCTTATAAAAATGCCACCGCCAATGCCGAAAAAGAACTCACCGCCGAACAGCTTAAATTCATCGAAGATCACGGTTCAGGTGTACTTTCTGAAGAGTTTTATAGCTGGCTAGTTGAAACCACTGCCAATACCTTATTGCCCCTGATTAAGTAAGCAGTAGGGACATCAACCCTCTACTCTACGGATGTAAACATGAGTAAAACCGTCATTTTGATTGGCACCCTAGACACCAAAGGGCCTGAAATTGCCTATCTCCGTGACCAGTTGCAAAGCTTTGGGCTGGCAACTACTGTCATTGATTCGGGCATTTTGGGCGAGCCTTTAGGCATTAGCCCAGATATTAGCCGAGCTGAGGTTGCTAGCTTTGGCGGCACAAATATTGACACTTTAAGGAATGCAGGAAGCCGTGGTCGAGCAGTAGCTGGTATGAGAGACGCTCTGCAAAAACTGGTGCAAAATCTCTACACTCAGGGAAAACTCGATGCTGCTGTCAGTATGGGCGGAGCTGAAGGGGCAGTCATGGGTGCAGCTGCCATGATGGGCTTACCTCTGGGTATTCCTAAAGTCCTCGTTTCACCGATAGCCTCAGGGCATCATTTCTTTGACCCACTGGTGGGCACCAAAGATATGATGGTGGTTCACTCAGTGGTGGACATTTTGGGCTTAAACCCAATTGCCTGCACCATTTTTGACAATGTCGCAGCAGCGCTCAAGGGTATGCTCGAGCATGGACACCCCCTAGCCAAACCTGCTCAAGGTGAAAAATTTGTCGCCATGACCATGCTTGGCAATACTACCAAGGCAGTCATGGCAGCCAAAGAGCGCCTTAAAGAAGCTGGTTATGAAGCTGTTATTTTTCACTCCAATGGCGTGGGTGGTCCAGCCATGGAGGAACTCGCCCGCTTAGGGCAATTTGTTGGGATTATTGACTTTACCACCAATGAAGTTTATGACCCTTTAGTTGGCGGCATCCATGATGGCGGCCCACACCGTCTTGAAGTCGCAGGCGAACTTGGTCTGCCTCAAGTCATTGTGCCCGGCTGCATTGATTTTAGTGTCTGGAATACTGGAACCGTGCCCAAAGAGCTGACGGGTCGCCCAGTCTATGACCACAATCCTGAGTACATATTAGTAAGGGCAACGCACGAAGAAATGATTCAGCTTGGTTATATTTTTGCCAAAAAATTAAACAGTGCTAAAGGCCCTCTTATAGTAGCTATCCCGACCGAAGGCTTGTCTATCCCAAATGTACCCAGCGGCGTTTTCTGGAACCCTAAAGCTGACGAAGATTTTCGCATAACCTTGCAAGAAAACCTGCGCACCGACATCCCTGTTGAGACTTTTAACTACCATGTCAACGACCCAGCTTTTGGGGAAAAAGTTGCGGACTTATTTATTGATTTGATGAAAAAATCCTCCTAGCCCCTTTGGATAAGGGGAACACTTTACTTATTTATCCCACTTATAAGGAGTATGCATGATCTCTAGTAGTAGTGAACAACTCAAGGTCAAGGTGTCTCACCTGACTGAGGGCGATGCCGACTTTCGCAATCAATTTTTATCTTGGGATTTGGGCAACTTGACCTTAACCGATATTGGCAACTATTTAAGGGTAAAAGACACGATACTGGTACCCATAGCAAGCCTCGAGCAGCATGGGCCCCATTTACCTTTATATACCGATACCATTACCGCAGTTGAGGTCTCGAGAAGAGTGGCTGAGCACATTGCCGTACTGCACTCTCCCCCTATCTGGATGGGCTATAGTCCGCAACACATGCATAAGCCCGGGCTAGGTCGGGGCACGATCACTATGCGTAGCAGCACGCTTTTAGCGATTATGTATGACACCGCGCGCAGCCTGATTCATCACGGTTTTAACCGTATTATTTTTATCAATGGGCACGGCTCAAACATCAAGGTGGTTGACCCAGTTTTAAGACAACTGCGCTATGAAACAGGGGCTTTGATTGGCTTTGTCAAACCTTACATGGAGCGCTACACTGGCATTTTGAAGGGTCTTATGGAAAACCCGCCTGAGGAAACCCCAGGCTGGCATGCCAGTGAGCTCGAGACTTCCCAAGATATGGCCTGGAATAGTGATCTGGTACGTATGGAACGGGCGTCTTTTACCAAAGCCCATATTCCTGAATCTTTACCCCAGTCCTTTGGTAAAAAAGACGGTATGCCTGACGTGGAGTTTGAAGGCTACACCTATTTTAATTTCCCGATGGACCACCATGAATTTATTGAAAGTGGCGTTATTGGCAATCCTTTAAGAGCAACCAAAGAGAAAGGCGAAGAAGCTTTTAAACGCCTCTCAGAACATACAGCTAGAGGCGTGCTCGAGCTTATGAACATCGAAGTCAATGTGCATACTCGTGAGTTTATAAATAGGGTCTAATAAGTACCAAGTACCTAGGGGTAAGTATCTAGTCTAACCCAAGTAGCTTGCGTTTCAGCCAAGCGAAGCACAACTTGGGGCTAGATTCATTTGTTTCCACTCCGTCCATGCTTCGCTAAAAGTACGTTAGAATAATGACTCAAAACCATGATCTTCAAGGAGGATTAACAATGGCTAGACCTGTTACTTTATTTACTGGACAGTGGGCTGATTTACCTTTAACGGAGCTGGCACCTTTAGCCAAAGAAATGGGCTATGACGGCTTAGAGCTTGCTTGCTGGGGTGACCACTTTAATGTGCAAGAAGCCCTAAAAAGCGATAAATATGTCAAAGATAAGCGCAAGCTTTTAGAAAAGCACGGGCTCGAGTGTCACGCCATTAGTAATCACCTGGTGGGTCAAGCGGTTTGTGACCTCATTGATGAGCGCCATAAGGCGATTTTGCCCGAGCATGTCTGGGGCGATGGTAAGGCTGCGGGTGTGCGTAGTCGCGCCGCCGAAGAAATGAAAGATTCCGCCAGAGCTGCCGCCAAATTTGGCGTAAAAGTCGTTAACGGTTTCACAGGTTCCTCAATCTGGCACTCCATTTACGCCTTTCCGCCTACCAGTCAAGACTATTGGGATAAAGGTTTTAAAGATTTTGCCCGCCGCTGGAAGCCCATATTAGAAGTCTTTGAAGAAAATGATATTAATTTTGCCCTAGAGGTTCACCCAACCGAAATTGCCTTTGACATTGCCTCTGCCGAGCGTGCTCTGGTCGCGCTAAAAGGTCACAAACGCTTTGGTTTTAACTATGACCCAAGTCATCTTGGCTATCAAGGCGTAGATTATGTTGGCTTTATTCGCAAGTTTGCTAACCGCATTTATCATGTCCATATGAAAGATGTCTGGTGGGGTCATGGCAACGGTGAGGCAGGTGTCTTTGGTGGTCATACCAACTTTGGTGATGCACGTCGCTTCTGGGATTTCCGCAGCGTAGGTCGAGGTGACATCAATTTCGAAGAAATCATTGTGGCACTAAATGATGTTGGTTACGGTGGCCCCTTAAGCATCGAGTGGGAAGATAGCCGTATGGACAGAGTCCACGGCGCAACTGAGTCAGCAGCATTTACCAAACGGCTTGACTTTAAACCTTCAACCCTCGCCTTTGACGCTGCCTTCGAGAATTAGTCGATGCAAACCTTCTTGCTGCTGCGCGGTCCTATGGGTGTGGGTAAAAGTGCAACAGCAAGGGCCTTGGGAAACGGCTAGGCTGGCCTGTGGTAGACAAGGATGACGCATCTGATGTTCTTTTAGGCTATATGGAAAGCTATGGCCCTGTTGCTTACGAAATCATGTTCCGTCAGGCTGAAGCCCTT
>JAHEBB010000032.1 GCA_024642575.1 Trueperaceae bacterium
TCATGTACAAACTCGAGCCTGTAGTTCACTATGCCAGCAGCTAACCAATCTTCCAGATACTTCGCGCCTGTTTGTGCCTCGGCACCAAAAACGGTATTGCGGCAACCGACATCTGCCATGACAGGGTGCAAACGTCCTTGTTTATCCTTTAGCGCAACGCGGTGTTTTTCGCAAGGGTGACCGCAATTGGTATAATCGGTACCCTCAGATAAAAAGCGGCAAAAGACACAGTGCTCAGTATGAAAGACCGCTAAGTGCTGGTAAAGGATAGGCTCGAGCCTGGCTGGGTCAAGATACTGGCTTAGTTCTATAACTTGCTCGGCGTTTAGATCATGGCCTGGGGTAAGTGTTAATAAGCCAATATCCAGGAAGGTTTTGGCACTAAGCGCATTAGCAACATTCAGACTAAAATCACCCGACAAAGGTGGGCGGTTTTCTGTTGAAAGCTTATTAAAGTCATGGAGCAAACCCCCAGAACGTACCAGGATTTCACAGTCAAGCCCTTGCAAAAAGCGAATGATGTTTTGTTCGCTGGGTTTTAAGATTCTGGGGCTGGCAACTCGCACGTTTATGCCTGCTTCTTTAACCTTTTCAACCGAGGGTTTAAGCCCATAAAGCTCGAGGTAATCCAGGGTAATGCTGTCAGGCCGAGTTTCAAGAGCAGCTTCGAGTTGTTCAGGGGTTCGCACCAAAACATGAAGCTTTGGCTTTTGTGCTTTGCTTTTTTGAGGCTGGTATAGTTCAGTTAGTTTTTCTTCTACAATTGAAAACGTTGCTTGCTCTGGTACTTGCTTTCTGAGATTCAGAAGTTCATCAACGGCTTGTCTGCGTAAATCGTTAAGTTCACTTACGGGAATAAAAAGCGCTTCGGTACAGTCAAAAGTCAAATCCCCCAAGTGGAAGGGGGTACCGCCCAAGCGACCCAGTTGTTCGCGCAATTGTGTTTCATCAAGGGCGCGTTTTTGGGCAGGCTCGAGCTTGTATTTACCTATAACCGAGCTCCTTAGCCCTTCCTGGGTTGTGGCGGTCAGGCTTAAAACTTTGCCTTGCTGGGCTTTTACTTCAAAGCTTAAAGGGCGTGTGAAAAGCGGTGAATTTGCTTCCAGATAAGGTTTAGCGAATTTGGCAATATCGGCGTCAGCGGTGCGCCAAACCCAGTCGCCTGCCTTAATGCGCGAGAAGTCGATGCTTTTGTTAGCAAACTCGAGCCTGAACTCATCTTTAGCTACAGGACGAATTTCATAAATCGCGCCGCCTTCTTCTTTTTCTTCGGGGCTACGTCTGTGAGCAGCGTCAAAGACCAGGCCATCGCCCCGTTTTAAAGGCTGAGAGGTTTTAACCTCAACGGCGTTGTAAGTTACGCTAACAACTTCGCCCACTTTAAGACCACGGTGTCTGGGAGCGCGTCCTTTTACAACCTTCTGATGATTGGTACCTGAAATAAAATAATCGCCTAAACCCCGTGAGTAGACTTGCTCAAGTAGCAATTTTTCTGCATACTTATGACTTGCACCTAAGCCTTCCCAGGCTTCATCAATCGCTTTACGGTAAGCTGCGGTGGTCAGAGCTACATAATCGCTATCTTTGTAACGACCTTCAATCTTGAAACAATCAATGCCGATGCGCACCAGTTCTGGTATCTGCTCTAAGGCATAAAGGTCACCCGGTGAAAGCAAATAGCGCTCATCAATAAGCTCTTCTTTAATGCCATCCACAATCAGGTCATAGCTCAGACGGCAAGCTTGCGCACATTGCCCACGGTTAGCGCTACGCCCACCCCAGGCCTCACTGCTAAAACATTGCCCCGAGTAAGAAACGCAGAGTGCACCATGGACAAAAACTTCTAGAGAAAGATCCGTTTCTGAAGCAATACGTTCAATATCTTTTAAGCTGAGTTCGCGGCCTAAAACCACGCGGTCACAGCCAAACCTTCGTGCAAGTTCAGCCCCTTGGCTACTGGTAATAGACATCTGAGTACTACCATGAACTTCTAAGTTTGGCGCAATTTGCTTGGCAAGCTGGGCTATGCCTACGTCTTGCACAATAATAGCGTCTGCACCAGCATCCGCGAGGGCAGTAAGTGCGTGCTCGGCTTCTAAAAGCTCAGCGTCAAAAACCAAGGTGTTAAAAGTAACAAAACCTTTGACGCCACGCTCATGTAGCGTTTGCATGACATCGGGTAGCTCCTCTAAAGAAAAACCCACTTTGGCTCTGGCGGTAAAATGTTTGAGTCCAAAATAAACGGCATCTGCACCAGCTTCAATCGCAGCATGAAGCTGAGGCCAGTAACCTGCTGGACTCATGAGTTCTGGTTTTTTTGCTTTAGTCATAAACGACTAACTACTTTCTACTAAGTATTTTTTACTAGGTACTTTTTACTGAGCACTAGGTACTTAATTATTAGGAATAGCTTTAAACGCCTCTGGAGGTCTAACGGCTTTCCAGTTCATAGTTCCGTGGCGCACAGGTGGCCAAATGATAGCGCTGGCTTTGCCTGCAATCGAAATAAACGGAATAGGGCCATAAATGCGTGAATCAACACTGTTCATGCGGTTATCGCCTAAGACAAAATATTCTTTATCAGGAATGGTGATTTCATTAAGGTTGCTAACGCCAAGATGTCCACCATTGGCAGTAATAAAACTCTGATCTAGCGCCACATCATTGATAAAAACCTGACCTTCTTCAATGCGTATACGGTCGCCAGGAAGGCCAATAAGGCGCTTGACTAGAAAATCGCGACGACTACCGACATAAGGTGAATCGGCAGGTTCACGAAAAATGATCACGTCACCGCGGCGATAATGACTGATTAAACCCATGCGGTGAAGCCAGGTTTCGTATTTGGGTACAAAGAGCCTGTCGCCTGTTAATAGGGAGTTGATGATCGTACCGTTACCGCCATAAAAGGTCGGTGACATAGAGCTGCCAGCAACGCCCACCGTGGTAAAAAGGAAAGTGGTAATCACAAGTGCAATAATGATGGCTTCGGCGTAGCCTTTAACTTCACGCCAGAGTTTTACTTGCCAGGTTAAATTTTTATCGTCTTTTATAGCTTTTACTTGGTTTGCCATACCTACTCTTTTCGTTAATAATCGGGATAAGACACCTGAATGTCTAAGTAAACGGTGACTATTCTACTCCCTTTTCTTACTCTAGCGTACTCTTTGAACATCTTTCGTTCGTTTAATAAAGGTAGCATAACGCTCTGAGCGTTTCGGTATAGATGTTTGGTGAGGGCTCGAGCCCTTTAAGGAAAGGTATGTGGCAGGAACTTAGGCCCCTTTTTAAACTTGCGCTTCCTCTTATTCTGGCGCAGCTAGCCCAAAACTCACTGACCTTTATTGATACGCTAATGGTAGGCCGTTTGGGGCATGAGGCACTAGCAGGTATTGCGCTTGGGGGCACCTTTTTTCACCTCACAATGGTTATGTTTTCGGGGGTCTTGTTGGCGGTTGGGCCAATGGTTTCTCAAGCTTATGGTGCCAAGGACAAAGAAAGCATAGCCCGTTCTTTTAGGCATGGTTTGGTCTTGGCGGTGCTGATGAGCCTGCCTGCTTTTTTACTCTTTTCCCAAGCTGAAGCGATTCTTTTGGCGATGGGGCAAAATGCAGCTACAGCGAGTCTGAGCGCTTCATATTTGCACGCTATTTCCTGGGGGTTTTTACCTGTTTTATGCCTTACGGCAACCAGGGGACTTTTTGAAGGTCAATCTAATACCAGACCCATTATGCTGCTAAGTTTTTTAGCGGTAGGTTTAAACGTTTTGGGCAATAATGCCCTGATGTTTGGTCGTTGGGGGTTTCCAGCTTTAGGTTTGGTGGGTACGGGTTACGCTAGTGCCTTTGTTTACATAATCATGTTTTTAAGCTTGCTTGCTTACGCTCTATGGCATTACCGAAGCTACGGTCTATTTAAGACTTTTAAACCTGACTGGACGATTGCTAAAGAACTGGTGCGTATTGGCTTACCCATCGGGCTTATTTTAGGTTTTGAAGTAGGCATGTTTGCTGCCGTTTCTTTTCTCATGGGGCTGATTAGCCAAGACGCATTGGCAGCCCATCAGATTGCCATGCAAACAGCCTCCATTACCTTTATGGTGCCGCTGGGTTTATCGATTGCAACAAGTGTAAGGGTGGGTCAAGCTATCGGGCGTAAAGATAAAGTTGCAGCCAGACGCGCTGGGCTTACAGGCATTGCGTTATGTGCAGGGTTTATGGTTCTTACGGCGCTTAGTTTTATGGTTTTTCCCAGGCAAATTGTTGGATTTTATTTTGATACCCAAGATGCCCAAAATGCCTCCGTCACACTTTTAGCCATTAGTTTTTTAAGGGTAGGAGGGATGTTTCAAATCTTTGATGGTTTACAAGTGAGTGCTTCAGGTGCACTAAGGGGACTCAAAGATACGCGCATTCCTATGATGATTACTCTTGTTTCCTACTGGCTGATTGGCATAGGCTCGAGCCTGCTCTTAGCTTTTGTCCTTGATTTGGGCGGGCGTGGCTTATGGCTAGGTTTGATTGCTGGACTGTCGGTAGCAGGTCTTGCGCTTAGCTTGCGCTTTAATTACCTGACCAAAGAAAAGCTTCCTGATTCAAACAAACAGCGATACCTTAGAGGTTAAAAGGTTGACAGTAACGAATAGTAAATAAGAAGTTTTGTTTAGAGCTTTGGCCTTTAGATGGAGGTATCGTAGGCCTATGGATATGTATGGGCAAAAAAGCAAGAGCATTCCTCAAAAATTGCTTATTAACATTCTGGAACTTTTGTTTTTAGGGCTGGCCTACTGGTTACTCTTTCAGGCTGGGGGAGATTTTATTGAGACAAATTTTGGGCTCAGTAATGCTAAGACAGCACTTGCACGACGACTGCTTATCTACATCTTTCATGTGATTATTTTTTTGCGCCTGGGCTTTATGATGCTTTACCTGCTAAAACGAAGAATCCCTTGGGAAGAAAGTCTGAGTGTTCCGCTGGCGTTTGCAGTTTATTATATTGGGTTTTCCCTGTTTGTTTTACCGACTGCTAAACCCTTAGATAGCCTAGATTATGGTGCTATCGTACTTTTTTTAGTTGGTTGTAGCTTAAATACTGTGGGAGAAGTGCAAAGGCATATTTGGAAGCAAGACCCTGGTAATAAAGGTAAACTTTACACTCGAGGCTTGTTTAAATATTCCATGCACATTAATTATTTTGGTGATTTGCTCTGGGTCTTTGCTTATGCACTAGTGTGCCGCAACCTTTATGCTTTTTTGATTCCTGTTTTGCTCTTTTGTTTTTTTGCCTTTTACAATATTCCAAAGTTAGACGCCTACCTAAAAGAAAAATACGGTCAGGACTTTGTTGATTACGCAAATTCTACAAAGAAGTTTATTCCTTTTATTTATTGATTTGCTTGCTTGAGGGCAAAAAAAATCGCGCCTTCTGAGCGCTGATAAACATAAGTATAGCAGTAAATACGCTATTCGTCAAGATTATGCAAGCCTTGACTCAAAAATTACCTAAATTGAGAAAAAATAGTCAAGTTATCGCAATTAATACTTAAGCTCGAGACTTTTTAACCCTTCGTTGCTGAGCCCTACCCACAATCAAAATGCCAATTAGGATTAGCACCCCACCCGCTACACCCTGCCAACTTGGACTTTCGCGAAAGATTAAAATAGACCAAAGAATGGTTAAAACGGGGGTAAGGGTAAGCACCAGCGTGTGAATGCCTAAGCGCATGCGTCTGAGGGCCCAGTAATAAAGCAAACGACTGATAACCACATCAACGGTGCCAATAAAAGCTAAGAGTAACCAGCTATACAAGCTAGGTGGCAAGCCTAAGTTACCGCTCGAGCCCATAAAAATGGCTAAGAATACACTGGTACTTAAAACCCTAAAGAAAAAGAAATTTTCGAACTCGATGCCTTCACCGTAACGCTTAACAATGGCAATATGCAGCGCATAAAAAATCACGCTGACTAATATTAACAGGGAGCCAGCGCGCATAACATTCCCGCCCTGAAAACTGATGACGAAAGCACCCAGAATGCAGAGCAGTGCGCCTGTGAGTTCTTGCTTAGAGAGTTTTTCTTTAAGCCAAAAATAACTCAGTGCAAGCGTGATAATGGTTGAGGTGCGCTCTAGCAGCGAAGCTGTGCCTGCATCGATAAATTTTACTGCCGTGTAACCACAAACGGTTGATGCCGCAATTAAAAAACCAATGCCCAGAAAAAACCAGGGGTGACTCAAAAAGACGCTTGGTCTTATGCGTCGGCGTAAGCCAAAATAAAGAGCTAGTACCAGACACGCCGTCCCCAGCACGTAAAATGCTGAGGTATAAGGTGACATGATAGAGGCGAGGCTACGAGCAAAGATAAGATGAAAGCTATCTATAACCACCATCACAATAAGTGCGGCGGTAGTTTGCTTGGTTAAACTGGAGGCAGGAGCAGATTGTAGAGACACCGCGCCATCATAGCTGAAAAATGCTTTAGCTTCGGCTACTTAGTTGTCCGTTAATTACCCAACCTTTATCGATAGGTTTTTGAAAGATGTTGTACTGCATAACCTGACCTATACGCAGGGCGCTCTGATAAATTTTATCGGCGGTTTCAGGCATATAGATTTCTGCAAGGTTGGTTCTGAAAAGCTCGAGCCAGATATCAAAATCTTCGGGTTTTAAGTTTTGTACCAAAAAATGCTTTCTTACCGGGTTGCCGCGGTAGCGCCCAGAGGCTAAGAGCACAGTACTCCAAAAAGCGTACATGATGGGCATGTGGTGTTCCCAGCGACCATCGAGCATTGGGTTAAAGATCGGGCCCAAGTGCGCATCTTTTCTTACCTTGTCATAAAAACTATCTACCATTAGTTTGATGTTGTCTTCGGTAATTTCGCTTTGCAATGGCGCATTCATGCTTTAGACATAGCAGAAATTAGCGCTTATCTAACAGGGACAAGTGGCTTTTCAGTGACCTGATAGACGAACTCACCCTTATACTCTGTAACATTTAGGTAGCCTGCTGCCAGAAGCTCATCCAAAAGATAACCTGTTTCAATCGCGTCTAGACCCGTGTTATAAACCACATCTTGAAGGCTAAAGTGCCGCCTTTGCCGACAAACCTCTAAAATGAGGTTTTTGGCTTGCTCCCTTGGGCTGATGCGGGTTTGGGTCGGTGCTGGCTTAGCAGGTTTTTGCGCAAGCTTGAGAGCCTTGCCCAGCCAAATGATAATGCCAACATTTACCCCAGTTACGCTTAGCATAAAAAAATAACGACCAACAGCTACGCTGCCCTCCCTAAAAAGCTTGAGGGTAAGGACGAAACTAAAATTAAAAAAGATTAGGGCGAGCGTGAGGCTAAAGCCAATAACGAGTGCAATGATTGTCATAAGGCTCTCACTTGTTTTCATTTACACTCCTTTTATGCTTAAGCGGTTTTTTATAGCCAAGCTGGTTCTAGTTTTGCTGCTGGCACTTTTTTTTGCAAGGTATTTTTTCATGCGTGACCAGATTATGAGTTCGTTTTTGCATGGGTTTTTGCTGGTGGTGCATGAGGCAGGGCATATGCTCATGGATCCCTTGGGCGAGTTTTTTATTATTCTTGGGGGCACGCTTTGGCAGATTTTATTGCCGATTGTCATTATGGTTTACTTTTTTCTGTCTAGGCAATCTTACTCAGGAGCCTTAGTTTTGTTTTTAGTGGGCTTTAGTCTGGTTGATGCCTCGGTCTATGTTGGAGATGCGAGTGCTCGGCTTTTGCCACTTATTACCTTTGATAAATCAACCCATGACTGGTGGAATTTGCTGCGAACGCTTGGCCTTTTGGAATATGACAAGATTTTAGCCGGGCTATTTTATGTGCAAGGCTGGTTGTGCTTTTTACTAGCTTGCTACCTGGGCGTGGTGTTTTCGCAAAGGCAAGAAGAGAAAATCTATATTGTTACGTAGCTGAAAATCATACCTCAGGCAAAGAGATTATTTACCGTTTGTGAAAAGCTCGAGTCATCATAGTGTTTGTAAGCATTGATAAAAGTTTGCAATTTGTAGTGCTCTAAAAGCCCTTGAATCAGGGTCTCCGAACTGTAGGGATTGCGCTTTTGTCCTCGCAGAGCTTTACCGTTTTTTAAAAGCTCGAGCTCTTCTAAGATGTGCATAATGAGCGTAATTTTTTCTGGACTATAAGGCAGATTTTGCCCTCGGCTTATAAAAACAAAACTTTTCCTTACATCAAGAAGCTGGGGGTACTGAGCTAGACTTTGGGAAAGTTCGTGTAGGTAAATAGGTTTAAGGTCAAAGTAAAGCTCATGGGGTGCTTGAATCAGATTTTCTAGGTCTTTGGTAGCGCTTAGCAGGTCAGAGCTTAAAGGGAGACGCTCGAGCCTCACACATTCACTTGATTCTTGAAGGGGTCGCCCGCGAAAAAAGCGTTGGGCGCTTTCACAATGCTCAACGCTAAGCGGAACCGCTTTTTTTAAATCTTCAGCAATAAACTCGAGATTGGTTTGCCCATTCCAGCTATTTTCTCTTAAGCTAACGACCGCGCTTATGGTTTCACCTGGGCTAAACTGTTCTGCCATATCGCCTTTGCGCCAGGCTACGCCTTTTATGCCTGAGATGCGCAGTTGCAAGGTGGTTTTGGTTTGACCTACGGCTTTAGCCATATCCAGCGTATCGGTGAGGGCAAAAAGGGGGCTAGGGTGCCCTTCACCAAAAGGCTCGAGGCTTTGAATGGCTTTATAAAGATCATCATCAATTTGCTTACTGCTCACCACAGCGTCAGCCATAAGGCTGCGGACAGGGCTGGGGTGCTGACTCACATAATCCAAAATAGACTGTTTAAAGGCTTCAATTTTATCTTCTTTAATGGCGAAACCTGCTGCCTGAGAATGTCCGCCAAAACGCTTTAAATGCTCGGCGGCATAGTGCAAGCCTTTCACGGCAGAAATGCCAGGGGTAGAGCGCACTGAACCCTTGCCTTGTGCAATGATAAAAACGGGTTTGTAATAGCGCTCTAAAATATGACTTGCGACAATGCCCATAACGCCTGGGTGCCAGTTTGGGTCATCTAAGATTAAAGCAGGGGCGTCAGGGTCACATTTGGTCAGGGCAAGCTCAAACATATCGTCTTGAATTTTGCGACGTTCGTTGTTACGGGTATCGAGATAAACGGCGAGTTCTCTGGCACGGCGTTCGCTCGAGGTCATAAGGAGTTCCAGGCCCATCTCAGCTTCACCGAGTCTTCCCGCAGCGTTAAGTCTGGGAGCCAAAATAAAAGCGACATCTCTGGCAGTAGGCAAACCATCTAGCTTGGCATGACTGATCGTGGCTCTTAAACCAGGCCATTTAGAATCGGCGAGCCGACTTAGGCCCTCGGTAATCAGAGCGCGGTTTTCACCCAGTAAGGGAGCAACATCGGCAATGGTACCAATGGTAGCAATATCGCTATATTCCTTAGGTTCTTCAAGACCCAGTCGGTTGTGGAGTGCCCAGAGCAGATGATAAGCCACACCTGCCCCTGTAAGCTCAGGGAGACCCTGTTTAGCTAAGGGTGATAGTTTTGGGTGAACAATTAGGCAATTTGGCTTTTCGCTTCCAGGTTGATGGTGATCGCTGACAATCACTTCTACACCTGCATCTTGCAGGCGCTTAAGCTCGGGTAAATTGGTAATGCCGCAGTCCACCGTGATAAAGAGATCAGCCTTGCTGATGTGCTCTTCAACCCTATCGGGGTGAATGCCATAACCATCCTTTAAACGATCAGGAATAAAAGGCGTTACGTTGCCGCCAAGCGCGCGTAATCCAAGACATAAGACTGCTGTACCGGTAATGCCGTCAGCGTCATAGTCGCCATGAATAAGGATGCGTTTTTTATTTTTGAGAGCATGCTCGAGCCGCTCTGCTGCCGCGTCTAAGTCAGGTATTTGGGTAAGCTCGAGCGGCGGGTTTAAGTGTTTAACTGCTTCTGTGCCAAGACCCCGAGACCACAAAATGCTTGCCAAAAGAGGCGGTATTTGTAAATCCTGACAGAGTTGCTTTATGACCTTGGGTGAAGCTGAAGGGCGAAGCCGCCACTGGGTCGAGACTGCTGGAGGCGCAGTTAGACTTGCGGGAGGCATTTAAACGCTTAGTTCATCATGGGCAGCGCGATCAGGGATGACAGGCTGTTTGCTGGTACTGGCATAACCAGGAAGACGCTGCTCTAATTCACGAACGCGCTTTTCAAGCTTGGAAATTTGCCGATTTTTGCGCCAGGCACTGGTTTGTCCGGGCAAAAGCCCAATCAGATAACCCACAATAAACCCAAGGGCAATGACGATTGCAGGGGGAAGGGGAATAAAGAAAGGCATGCTAATAGGCGTATTGGTGTTATGAAGCAAGACTAGGTAAATGGCGACGATAAGAAAAAGAATAAGTTGAATAATACGAATGGCTTTCACCAGTTCCTCCGATGGCTCGAGTGCTTGCCCAGTTAAGAGCGCTAATCTAGTTTACCCCAGTTTTTTCTAACGGGGGTAATTTCACCTTAAGGTTTTTAACACGATAGACCAGATGAAGGCTTTGCAAACGTCACTCTAAGCCGTTTAATCTAGAGCTAAGTGGTCAAAGTATAGCTCGTTTGTAATTTTAGAAGTCTAACTGAGATTGCGCCTTCACTAGGTACTTTTCCCTAGGTACTAGGTCCTAAAAAACACTTAAGTCCTAAAAATAACCCCTTCACGCTTAAAGCTTCTAAAGGCGAAATCTAGCAGCAAGGCACTAAAGGCAATCAGGGACGCCCAGGTTGCGATAACGGGCAAAAACGCTACCTGACCTTTTACAATGTCATCCATAAGAACCAGGGCATTCAAAATGGGCACCAGATAGACAAATATATTGGTACCAAAAAAGTCTGAAAACTGTAAACCCACGGCTGGAATAATCATGACGAAACTTAAAGGGGCAACGTAGCTCTGAGCTTCTTTGTAGGTACGGGCAAACATAGTAATGCTGATAAGTAAGGCAGAAATAAGTGAAGCAAGTAGCAGAGCGCTCATAAGGAGCAGCAGAATAGAAAGAGGGGTAGTTTGCAAAGAACCCCCTAAGACCTGAACGATTTCTTCAGCTCCATCTCCCAGGCGCTTGAGAAAAAGCGATCTGAGCAGTGCGCCCCCTAAAACATAACCCAAAATCGCCATCACAGAGGCACTAAGACCAAAAGTGAGGGTAGCTAAAAACTTTCCCAAAACGACTTCTATACGCCTGACAGGGGAGACAAGTAAAGCCTCTAAAGTTCCCCGTTCTTTTTCACCAGCGGTGGCGTCTAGCGCAGTGACCTGCCCACCTGCTAGCGTCCAGACGGCGATAAAAAAGGGGATAAGCCAAGCCAATTGACCGCTCGAGCGTTCCGCCTCAGAACTAGCGTCCAGATTGTTGATGGTAATAGGCTCGAGCACGTCAGCCGATAGCCCTGCTGACTCGAGCTTTTTTGTCACGATTCCTTCACTAAATTTGCTGACAGCATCTTGAATTTTTGAGGCATTAAGCTCACTGCGCAAATTGCCTGCCTTACTGATTAAGGTTAGGCTGGCTTTTTCTCCAGCTTCAAGTTGAGTACTAAAACTTTTTGGAATGTCTAAAGCGACCTGGTATTTTCCATCTTTAACTAGAGTTTCTAAATCTTGCGCTTCAACAAAGCTGATATTTTGCGTCTCGAGCTCGGTTTTTAGCTCAGCGGGTAAATAGCTCAATCCGATTGTGGCAATCTCAGTAATACTGGTTTGTTCTCTTTCAAAAAGACCGCCTAGTAATAGGGGTAAACCAAGCATCATAAAGGGCAAAATAAGCAAAGGGATAAGCAGGCTCGAGACCATTGCCCTACGGTCTCGCAGGGTTGATAAAATTTCTTTGCGAGCCACATGAAAAACCATATTGAGCCTCATGCGCTCACTTCCATTCCTGATCTTTCTACCAGTTTGAAAAAGGCATTTTCTAAGTTTCGTTCGCCGCTTTGGCTAATGAGCTCCGTTACAGTATTTTCTGCAATGAGTTTGCCTTTATAAATAATGCCTACGCGGTTACAAAGCTCTTCAACCTCACTCATGACATGGGTTGAGTAAATGACTGCGCGGTTTTGACTCGGGTAGGCTTTGACAAAATTCATTACAGCTCGCCTCGCCATAATGTCTAGACCGCTAGTGGCTTCATCAAAAAAGATGATAGGTGGGTCGTGCAGCACGGCTCTGGCAATCACAATCTTTTGTTTCATTCCGGTAGAAAAGCCAGTGGTTCTTCGGTTTAAGGTTTCGCCCAAACTAAGCAGTTCATCTAGCTCTTTAATGCGTTTATCAATGGCCACTTTACTCATGCCGTAAAACTTACCGAAATAATACAGCACTTCTTTGCCCGTTAGCCTGTCGTAGAGACCCATGCCGCCATTAACGACCCCAATAGCTTTACGAACGGCTTCAGCATCTTTTTTTATATCAAAGCCATTGACCGTTGCCTTACCTGTCGTAGCTTCAATGAGGGTTGCCAATATTCTTAAGGTTGTTGTTTTACCTGCGCCATTTGGCCCAAGTAGGCCATAAACTTCGCCTGCATCAACCTTGAAGCTTAAATTGCTTATTGCTGTAACGTCAGAAAAAGTTTTACCTAAATTAGTAACTTCAATCATTGAGATTAGTGTGACACGGAATCCTGGAAGGGTGAAAGTGAATTTATACAATGACTTGGTATAAGACCCTGCAAGCAGAAAAATAAGATTAACGCTTAGCGACTTTGTTTGGGTTATGATACCTAGTTATGTCTGATGAGGATAGGCGTACACTCAAGGGGCTTCACCCTTTACTTACTTTTACTCTGATAATTGGTTTGATTATTTCATCTGTTGGCGATGAGATTTATATCGCTGTCATGATGTTACAGCTCGAGGATTTAAGCTCTTCAGGTTTAACGGTTGCTCTTTTCTTGGCATCTCAGCTTATTCCTGCGATTGTCTTAGCTCCCTTAGCGGGTCAGATTGTTGATCGTTTTGAAACTTCGAGAGTACTCATTGTTACGCAATTGTTACAAGCTGTTTTACTCTACGGCATGTCAGCTACTCAAAACATTAATTATCTTCTGGCGGGCGCTTTTGTCCTGGGGGCGCTTTTTTCAATAAGTCAACCCGCGCTGTTTGCACTTATTCCAGATTTGGCAGAACGCTCTCAGGTAAGCACCAAGCGGATTAATGCCATCGTTGAGTTTTTTTCGCGCTCTGCTATGCTCATCGGTCCGATTATAGGTGCTTTTTTGCTGGGCACTTTAGGTGCCGCATCTGCTTTACTTATTGACGCGGCCACCTTTGGGATATCAGCTTTGAGCGTGCTTATTGTAGGCATTCGTCGTAAGCCAACTGCGCCAGAACCTGGAGCCAACTTTTTTAAAGATAGTCTTGAAGGCTTAAAAGTTTTAAATGAAGATGTATTGCTGCGTGATCTTACCCCAATCTATACCCTGATTACCTTTGCCCTTTCTTTAATTGCGGTATCTGAGATTTTTTTCGTGCGTTCAGTTTTAAAGGGTAGCCCCCTTATCTATGGGATTGTTTCTGCCCTTTGGGGGGTAGGTTTACTGTTGGGTTCGTTTCTTGCGGGTAGAAATGAAGAGGATAAAAGACCAGCGAATCCTATTACATTGGCAACCTTAAATATGGGTATTTCGCTTTTTATTACAGGCTTTTTCAGCAAATTATGGGTCATGATTCCTTCACAGGTTTATGGGGGAACCGCTAATGGCGTCATTAATGTCTCTATGGTTAATATGCTTCATACCAGAGCGCCCAAAGAACTTCATGGTCGCGTTTTTTCAGCTTTTGGGGCGCTGAGTCGAGTGGCGCTTATTTTTGGCTATGGTTTAGCTAGTTTGTTTGCTGCTCAGCAGTCTGCACTAATTTATCAATGTGCAGGTGTAATTTTGATTTTGGTAGGCGTTTATGGCTATTTGCGCTTACGCCATCTTTTGTCAGAAGGCCTGAGCAAGGCAGAAGCATAATACTAAATTACTTTAATAAATTTCTTGCGAGCGTATCAACGGAATTCAGAACTCGGATGTGCATCATGCAACGAAACTTAATGTTGGGTGAGTAATCTTACGATGAATAAGAATCGCTTATCCATCTGGACTTATGCATGAGGTTTAATGGTATGAGAGTATTGGCGCTCTGAAAATCAGTCTGATATAAGTACTAAATAAATTTTATAAACAAGGTAAAATGCACCTTGATGCAATCAAGTTTTAGTCAGCGTATGGCTAGCTCAATTCGTGCTAGTACAGAGAGCGTTATTTTTGTGGCTGCTAGTGAAGTAGGTGTGCCCTATATTTTACAAAGCTACCGTGAAGCAGAAACCCTTTGTATCTGGTTCAAGTTAGGGCCTGAAGATGTCGGAGATCCCGTAGCTCAGGGTAACCGCTTATCTGATGCGGTCACCAAAGCCTTTGGCAGTCAACTTTTTGGTCACGCCATGTCTTATCAGTACGGGCTTAGCATTTTAAAGGATAATCTCGCGCTGTTTGAGCCGATTTCATTTCTAATGTCGGGTGCAAACTATGCTCAGGAATTTGCTACTGAACTCTTAAATCTACAAACATCAGGTAGCAAGGTGGTGATTGCCTTTGAAGACTTGCCTGATGCTTTTTTGATACCCGAAAAAGCCCTGCTACTGCAAGAAACTGATTTAAAACTGACACTAGATGAAGCAAAGCTGGTCGCGCAAGACCGATTGAGTGATATAGAGCTTAGTAATTTACTGCTTTTAACGGAGCATAAGCTCGAGCCTTTCTTAGTCCAACTTCATAAAAAACTCAACCTGCCGCCGCCTTTGCGACCAGGACCTGATGGAGCAGAAGCTATTCCAGGGCAAGGTCTGAGTTTGCCGCCAGCTGTTCATATGCAAATGTTGATAAGACGTGATCAGTATATTGAAGCTTTTGAAGTTGCGGTTACACATTTGCCCGAAAAAGTGATTGAAATTTTGGAAAACGCGGGTAATGCCTATATGAATAGAGGCTTGTACCGCCGTTTTTATGATTTACTTTTACGCTTACCTGAAAACCTGCAAGATACCGAAGAAGTGCTCACCTGGCTAGTGAGATCTGCCAAACGTTTTGGTGAATCGGGCAAACTTAGAGAACGGGTTAAAAGCTATCTCGAAAGCCATGAAGCCCCAGACTTAAGAGCCCAGTACGGAACCAATCTGGCAACCTATGATGAGAGTTTTGCGCAGTCAAAGCGCGCCTATGATGCCAAAAAGACGTTTCTTACCTTGCTGCATTACGCCGTGAGTTTGCATCATAAAGATCCGCAAAAGGCACTCGAGATTTGTGATGAGCTATTGGACTTTTGCCGCACACACGGTGATGAGTGGCAAAGAGTACAAGCATTGGGTAGCTCTGAACCTGCCCTTTTACAGCTTGGGGAATATACTCGAGCCAGTTATATTTTAGAAGAAACGCTTAAAGCCTTTGACCGCTATGGTTCAGGGGATTGGCAGTACCGCATGCATACCCTAAATAATTGGGCGTTTACGCGCATTATGATTGGCGAAACAGTTGGTTTAGGGGCGCTACTCATGCGCGAAGAAAAAGCGCTACGCGATGTTTATCCGGCACTTGCATTTGTTTTCCGTTCGACCTTGGGTGATTTTTATTTGTCTCAAAAAGACCCACATCGGGCACTTGCTTATTATCAAGAAAATTATGATGTGCTGTCCTCTGTCAGTGCGGTTCATGCTAAAGATTTCCCACCTCATATTGTGAGAGATTTGGTGCAGTGTTTACTGCATTTGGGTGAGACAGAAAAAGCGGCTACTATTGCCAGAAAACACTATTTTGTCTCCAAAGAATCTGATTATATTGAATCTTTTAATACCTTGGCTTATGGCATGGTTTTGGTTTTAACAGAGCCAGAAGAATCATTAGATTTACTTGAAAAGGCTGTTCAGCGTTTTGAAGCGCCGCTAGTTGCACCCTATTTGGCATCGGCTTGTATCTACATGGCTAAGGCTTATTTGCTTTTAGGAAAAAGAGAAGCAGCTGCCAAGACGCTCGAGCGAGGTCGCACGGGCCTAAACGAGATTTCTGAAACGGGTTTTCGCCTTTTCTCGGGTCCGGAAGAGCAATTCAGGGACGTTTTTGATCTTTGGTTCAAACGCGAAACGCCGCCTCTTATTTTGCAGTTTTTGGGTGATCCAAAGGTTTATATTCATAATGAGCTTAGTCAGGTCTACCCCAAATGGCAAGATGCCTTGGCGCTCCTGGCTTTAAACCCTAAGGGCTTAAGCCCAGAGCAGCTAGAAATCGAGCTCGAGCCTGAAGGGGGAGATGTAAGCAGGCTTAAGGCAATGGTTTCCAAGATGCGTGCCTTGGTGCCTATAAGCCGCTCGCCTTACCGCATTGATATGCCTTTGCAGGCTGATTTTATCGAACTGGAAAAGGCACTTAAAGAAGGTCGTTTAAGGGTTGCGCTCGAGCTTTATAAAGGCTCTTTACTTGCCCGCTCAGAAGCGCCAGGCATCATAGAAGCCAGAGAAAGTCTAGAGGAAATGCTGCGCCAAGCTGTCCTTGAATCAAAGGATGCTGAAGCTTTATTAAGTCTTTCTGAATATTTAAAAGATGATCTCGAGCTTTGGGAAGCTGCGCTTAAAGTACTCCCCGAGGGAGACCCTCGCCGCTCGGTGGCTATGGTAAAACACAAGCGTGTCGCTGAATTATGGGGTGTCTGACCAGTTTTGGACCGTTTTTAGTACAAAGATAATGATTTTATGAATCTTAGTCACGATGAAACAGGTGCAAAGTTAGTATTTATTTGTATACAATAGCGAGACCAGATATTTTTTATTAGCGGAGGTGAAATAGAAATTAAATAATAGTATATTTAGAGACAAGCAAAAAATTTTACTTGGAGGTAAATGTGAAGATTAAACTACTACTAGCAGCATTCGTTTTGGGAACCCTCTTTAATTTTGGTTTTGCGCAACGTGGCGAATCAGGAGAACTTAATATTCTTTACTGGCAAGCCGTTTCTCTTTTGAACCCTTATCTGTCAGGTGGTACAAAAGACCTAGACGGTGCATCTCTAGTATTAGAACCCTTAGCAAGTTTTGACCCTGATGGTGCCTTGGTGGCGAAACTTGCCGCAGAAATTCCAACCGTAGATAATGGTGGGGTTTCTGAAGACCTTATGAGCATTACCTGGAAGCTAAAAGAGGGTGTGCTTTGGTCAGATGGTACGCCTTTAACTGCCGATGATGTAGTCTTTACCGGTCAATACTGCATGGACCCTGATGCAGGCTGTAACTCTTCTGATCGTTTTAACGATATTTCAAATATTGAAGCTGTTGACGCAACAACCGTTAAAATCAGCTTTTCAAAACCCAAGCCTTTTCCTTATCAAGCTTTTGTAAGCTCACTTTCACCTGTATTGCAAAAAGCTCAATTTGCTACTTGCCTTGGACCCGCTGCGCAAACCTGTACCGATGAAAACTTTTATCCTATAGGTACTGGCCCTTATGTACCCGTTGACTTCCGCCCCAATGATGTTGTGGTATTTGAAGCTAACTCTAACTACCGTGACCCAGCCAAGCCTGCATTTAGTCGTGTTACCTTTAAAGGCGGCGGTGACGCTGCAAGTGCTGCACGTGCTGTTCTTGAAACCGGTGAAGCTGACTATGCCTGGAACTTACAAGTAGAGCCTGAAATTTTAAATGGTATGGCTGCTGCAGGTAAAGGTGTGGTTGTTTCAGCTTTCGGTCCAAATGTTGAGCGTATCCTGGTAAACCAAACCAATGATGACCCCAGCTTGGGTGATAACCGTTCTCTTTATATGGACGGCAATAATCCCCACCCCTTCTTAAGTGATCCCAAAGTTCGTGAAGCTCTTTCACTGGCTATTGATCGTCAGATTTTGGTTGATGTTGGCTACGGTGCTGCTGGACAGGCTACTTGTAACCTAGTACCTGGACCTACCGACTTTGTCTCGAGCGCAAATGATAGTTGCTTAACTCAAGATATAGAAAAAGCCAACCAACTCCTAGATGAAGCAGGTTGGGCACGTGGAAGTGACGGCATCCGCGCTAAAGACGGCGTTCGTATGTCTATTCTTTACCAAACCTCAACCAACTCTGTACGCCAGGGAACCCAAGCACTTATTAAGCAAATGTGGGAAGAAATTGGTGTGGAGACTGAGCTTCGTAACGTAGACGCAGGCGTTTTCTTCGGGGGTGACCCAGCTAGCCCAGATACCTACGGTAAGTTCTTTACCGATGTGGAAATGTTTACCAACGGCGCTAGTGGTACCGACCCCGAAAACTACCTAGCTGGTTGGACTTGTGATCAAATTGCTGACGTTTCAAACGACTGGTTAGGCAATAACATTGACCGTTGGTGCAGCCCAGAATATGACGCCATGATTGCTGAGCTTGCAACGACAGCTGGTCTTGAAGCAAGAGCCGAGCTTTCTAAAAAGCTAAACGACATGCTTGTACAAAATTATGTTGAAATTCCGCTGGTTCACCGTGGTGGCGTTTCAGCCCATATTAATAGTCTACAAAATGTTCATATCAATCCATGGGACACAGAAATGTGGAACATTGCTGATTGGACCAGGAACTAATTAAGTAGCAAAGTGTTAGAAGCTCCTTTAATTAAAGGAGCTTCTAATGCCTAACTCCTTCATCTTTTATCTATGTTTCAATATATTGTTCGCCGTATTCTTATTGCTATTCCGACGCTTTTGGTTATAAGCTTCGTCATTTTTACTATTTTAGACCTTGCGCCAAGTGACCCCACGGGTAACTTACCCCTTAGTATCCCCCAAGAAGTAAAAGAGCAAATTCGTAAGTCACTAGGTTTAGATCAACCTTTTCATATCCGTTATTTAAAATGGACCAGGCAGTTCTTTATTGATGAACCGCTGGCTCTTGTTGAAAATGTTACTGGGATAAAATTTCCAGGTAGTGAAAAGCGTACTCGCATTGATTCCTGGTCTACCCATAGCTCAGTTATAGATCTTATTTTTCAGCGCATGCCTCAGACCCTTTGGGTAGTTGGCATGGCTTATGTCTTGGGTATTCTTATTGCCATTCCTGTAGGGGTTTTGTCAGCGTACAGGCAGTATTCTATTTTTGATCAGCTGGGTACCTTTATTTCGCTTATTGGTTTTTCCGTTCCCACTTTCTTTACGGGGCTTTTGGCGATTGTTATTTTTAGTGTCAAGCTCAAGTGGTTTCCCTCAGTTTACGATACAACTTTGGTTGTTCAGGACTGGGCAAGTTTTGTTAAGCAATTAAAGCAGATGGTCATGCCTGTTACCGTCTTGGCGTTTTTTAATGCCTCACAGTTAAGCCGCTTTATGCGCTCATCCATGCTAGATAATTTAACCCAGGATTATGCCAGAACAGCTCGCTCAAAAGGTTTGCAAGAAAGAGCGGTTGTCTTAGGGCATGTTTTACGCAATAGCCTTATACCTGTTGTTACTTTAATTGCCTTAGGAATCCCGGGTATTTTTGGTGGCGCTATTATTACAGAGCAGATTTTTCGGATTAATGGCTTGGGTGATTTGCTTATCAAGGGTATTCAAAATGCGGATATTCCCTTAGTACAAACCCTAACGTTTATTTTTGCAGTTTTGATTGTTATTTTTAATATTTTTGCCGATCTAGCTTATGGTCTTTTAGACCCACGCATACGGTACGGTTAGGAGCGCTTTATGAGTGCAGTTTCTCCAAACGCTCGAGCTAAGCAAAAACCTAAATCAGAGTCCTTATGGCTAGATACCTGGAAGCAATTTGTCAAGCATAAGGGTGCAGTTGTTGGCATGATTGTTTTTTTTATCATCGTGTTTTCGACTATTTTTGGACCGATGATTTACCGAATTGACCCGCAATATAACGATTTGCGAGCCAGGAATCAGGGGCCAACCCTAGCTCACCCTTTGGGTACAGATAACTTGGGTCGCGATCTGCTGGCGGCAAATTTGGCAGGAGGACGCATCTCACTGGCAGTAGGCTTGGTTGCTATGCTTATCAGTATTGGTCTAGGTACAGTGATTGGCGTAAGTTCAGGGTATTTCCCAAGACTTGATGGCATTTTGATGCGACTTACCGATATGTTTCTGGCCTTGCCGCTACTGCCACTCTTATTGGTAGCGATCATGCTTTTTCGCGACAGCCTTCGGTCGCTGGTTGGTCCAGAAACGGGCATTTTCTTGCTCATTGTTGTTTTGATTGGTGTAACCAGTTGGATGAATACCGCAAGAATTGTGCGAGGTGAAGTCTTAGCGGTCAAGGAGCGAGAGTTTGTTACGGCTGCCAGTGCACTGGGTTCCCAAAACAATCGCATTATGTGGCAGCATATTTTGCCTAATGTTTTAAGTCCCATTCTGGTTTCGGCTGCTTTGGGTATGGCCAGCGCCATTATCACCGAATCCGCTTTATCTTTTTTAGGGCTCGGTTTTCCCTCTGATGTGCCAACCTGGGGTCGACTCCTTTTTGATGGCAAAGATTTTCTCTCGCTTACGCCTTTGCGGGTAGTTTGGCCAGGCATTGCTATATCTTTAGTGGTGATTAGCGTTAACTTTATGGGTGATGGCCTGCGTGATGCGCTTGACCCAAGACTTCGTACAAAGGGGTAGATTAAACCTTCAATTTGTAGACCAATTGTTCACTTAAAGGATGATTGGTCTTTTACTTTGGAATAGGGGAGTAAGTTTGTGATACAAAGGGCTAAGGTATGAAACATGTTGTCAGTGTAGGGCTAGGCTCGAGCACCAGAGACTCGTATATAGAAACGGAGCTGCTAGGTCAGCCTATTATTATTGAGCGTCGCGGAGCTGATGGTAGTGTCAAAGCAGCTATAAAATTCATTGAAGAGCTAGATGGTAAGGTCGATGCTTTTGGTCTGGGTGGTACGGACTTATTTATACAAATAGCCAATAAACGCTATTTTCTAAGAGAGTCTTTGCAGATAGCCAGTCATGCCAAAAAAACCCCTTTGGTTTGTGGTGCTGGCCTTAAGGATACGCTCGAGCGAAAAGTGGTAAGCGAGCTTGATAAAACTGTGCACTGGAAAAATAAAAAAGTATTGGTGGTTTCAGCCGTTGACCGTTTTGGTATGGCTGAAACGCTGGCTCAGCTAGGGGCCGATTGTACTTTTGGCGATATGATTTTTTTGCTTGGCTTAGATATGCCCTTTAAAAAGCTTAAAGGTTTGGCTCGAGTCGCGCGTATAGCTGCGCCTCCAGCAACCAAAATGCCTATCAAATGGCTTTACCCAACTGGGCAAAATCAGGAAAGTACCAAAGATCATGACTGGCGGTCTAAATACTTTGAGGCAGCCGAAGTTATCGCAGGCGATTTTCATTTGATCAGACGTTACGCGCCTAAAGATTTGCAGGGGAAAGTTATTTTAACCAATACCACAACC
>JAHEBB010000370.1 GCA_024642575.1 Trueperaceae bacterium
AGCTTTTCTTGAGAAATGATTGCGTCAGTCATAACAAAACCCAGCATGGTAGCCATGTTGGGGTGAATCATTCCAGAGCCTTTACAAACACCCACAATTCGTGCACCCCCGCGTAAAGTCCGAGAGACTTGCTTGGTACAGGAATCCGTAGTAACGATAGCCTCTGCAAAGTGATCGCTGTCTAGCTCGAGCTCTTTGGTAAGTTGTGGAACTGCTTTTTTAAGCTTTTCCATATCTAGCTTACGCCCAACGACACCTGTGCTTGCTGTAAGCATCGACTGGACACGAGGTAGTGAGAGCGCATTAACAGCTAAGCTGGCAAAATCCTCATTATCCCAAATGCCCTGATCGCCATTGGCACAATTGGCATTACCTGCATTTACGATTACACCATGTACCGGATCACCGGAGCTAAAGCGAGAACGGTTCCTTGAAACACAAGCAGCCTTGAGCTGATTGGTGGTACTCATAAAAGCCCACGCTAAAGGCGTATCGCTATAGACAATGCCAAGATCAATCTTGCCTGAAGGCTTGAGACCAGCTTTAATGCCAGCAGCTTTAAAACCCTGAGGTAATTTCATATGTTTATCCCTTTACCATCCAACTGAGTGTTCGATTTAAAAAACACCTGACTTAGCATATCAGTATGCTTTAGGTCTTTGTGAAACAATTGCTCCTTGAAACAAACTTTAAAGCGTATGGTAAACCACTGCCTTTTGAGCATGCAAACGATTTTCTGCTTGTTCAAAGACAATGCTGCGCTCGTGGTAAACCGCTTCTTCTGTGCATTCTTCCCCATAGTGGGCAGGCAAATCGTGCATAAATACACCACGTTTAGACATGAGGGGAAACCAGTCAGAGCTAATGGTGTAATCTGCAAAGGCTAATTTACGCCTTTCGGTGTCTTCCTCTTGACCCATAGAAATCCAGACATCGGTGTAAATGGCGTCAGTACCTTGGCAAGCTTCTTTAGGGTCGCGCAGGATTTCAATACTTGCCCCGTGACTAAGGGCATGTTGCAAAATGGCTTCGTTTGGGTCAAAACCTTCTGGGCAAGCGATGCGCAAATGTACACCCGAAAGCATTGCCGCGTTTATGTGCGAATTACAAACATTATTGCCATCGCCAACAAATGTAAGCGTCAAACCTTCAAAACTACCAAAATGTTCTTTTAAGGCCATGTAATCAGCCAAAAGCTGGCAAGGATGGAGTAAATCAGAAAGGCCATTTATGATAGGAACATCTGCATGTTTGGCAAGCTCGAGCAGCGTATTATGTCCGTAAGTTCTTGCCATGACCCCATCTACCCAGCGCTCGAGGTTGTGGGCTACATCTCTAATCGTTTCCCGAACACCCCAACCAATATAGTTTTGGCTCAGCAAAATCGAATGTCCGCCCAATTGATACATAGCAATATCAAAGGTAGACCGAGTTCTTAAAGATTGCTTCTCAAAAATCATCGCAAGCGTTTTATGCTTTAAAGCATCAGGTCGGATGCCTGCTTTCCAATTTTGCTTTAATAGAATGGCACTATCTATAAGCTCAGCAAACTCGAGCTTAGTTAAATCAGCGAGCGAGAGAAAATCCCTGGATTTCAAACTTTCAATTTTGTCTACCTGCATCGTTAATCCTTTCATGAAAGGCATGAAGCTCTGATATTACCTAGCTGCCCCCTTATAAATCAAGCAAAATCAACAATAAACCGCTTTACTTTTAGAGAAACAGACCTTTTGTTATCTTAAATGGCTAATATGGGAGCCTTTGTATGTGTTTACCGACCTACCCTTTGTAAGACTTACCCATCTTTTCTTAATCTTTAGATTGCATAGTAGGAAGGGGAATTAAGGTATTAACCGTCTCTAGGTTTCATTTGAAAGGAACATGTATGAAAGTCAGTAGAATGCTTATTTTTGGGTTTGTTTTTCTTTTAGGAGCTTGTGCCCCTGGTGCCAAAAAAGTTCCAGCTTCAGAACCCATTTTTTATAACGGTACGTTAGATAATGTTTATGCTGCTGTTGTGCAAAGCATTTCAACTTCGCCAGGCATAGATAACTCTAATGGCTGGGTCATCGTCCAGAGTGACGCAGCGGGTGGATTTGTTAGAGCGGAAACAACCGTAACCGAAAGTGGTTTCTTTGGCTCATCAACCAAACTCGAGAGTATTTCAGTTATCGTTTCAAATAATGGTGATAACCGAACTCAGGTGGTTATACAACTCTCAGAAGGTGCCGAAGCTTTAGCCAAACGAATCAGAGAACAATTGGATCAAAAATTTTTGAGGCTCTAAGCAAAAACCCCCGCAAATGCGGGGGTTTTAAATTTTAACTTTTCAGGTATTTTAAGCAGCATTCGCAAGCCCTATAGACTGGCAGCCACAAACCTCTCGCCCTTGTTTAATGGCAAAAGGCTCATGGCAGTAAACGCAAAGCTCGAGCTTGCCTTCACCTAAACAAAGCTCGCATGGCTGGTAACTTTCCTCAGCTTCAAAAGCGAGGTGGGTTGTGGAATACCCTGCCTCAATATGAATGATGACACCTTCGCCCTGACAAGCAGGACAATCGTCTAGTTTTACGTGCATAGTTTTTACCTTATGCCGCTACGGGCTTGACAATTTGCATTGCCTTTTTACACTTATGGCATCTGACCTTTGCTGGTATATAGACAATGATTTTCTGCTCACAGCTTTTACAAATGTAAATGATGCCTTCTTCCGAATCTTTCATCAGGCAGCTTTTTGATGAGACCGCTTAGCATAAGACCAGACTTCCAGAGCTTCTGCCTCACTGAGCTGGGCAAGGGCAGAAACTTTACGCCCTGTGGCACTCTCTACCAAAGCAGGATGGCTCATACTGGCATAGCCAAGTTTTTCAAGTTCTAAACGCATTGCCTCTGCCCTATCCATACTTAAACGTGGCGTGGTATCGATGCTGGTTTGGGGCATAAAACGCGCCGCTAAGGTAGGTGTCTCGATAAGTCGGCCTTTTTCAGTATCAAAATCTACCCACTGAATAGGAACATCATAAAGATAACGACCCAGACCAAATTTGCTACAAGCGCGTTTAAAAGCTTGCGCTTCTGCTGCGGTTCCTGGAGCAAAGCCATCGTTTTCTTCACCCGTCGAGGCTCTGGTCACGCCATAAATCGTCAGTTCACAAATAATGCGGTTTTCACTCCAGGGCTTAAAGGTAAGGCTCCAGTTTCCACCACAAACGTCATTCAAGCGATCTTCGTAAATGCGAGGTTCAGCATAAGGAAGTGCCTGCGCTCGTTTTTTATCGCGGGTTTGGGCACCTGCTCGCCAAAGAATGACCTCAGCAGGAAACGGTTTCGCAAGTTCTTTTTGTAAATAGGCCCAATCAACAGATGTCGTCATAAAGGTCATCCTTTCATTTTTAGTAAATTATTTTTTGATTACAGGTTTTGCTTAAATTTAATTGAAAATCGTTAGGCAGCTCGAGCGAATTCAAAGCTAGCTGGCTCAATATGCTCAATAACGGTATTGCCTTGAAACTCACTCATGCTTTCTTGCTTAAGGTCTGCAAACACAAAAATCCCATCGCCTTTTTCACGGTAACGCTGGCGCAAAATCAGGCCGTAGCCATCAAGCAAATAGGTCAGCCCAAAAAGTTTGGGTAAGGCTTCTTTCTCCATAAGTCCTAAGCAGACTGAGGTTTTAGCAAGAACAACTTCACTGACAAGCTCTGCTGCCAAACTTTCAATACGATCACTAAGGGCATTAAAATGCCAGGTACTAAGTAAATCACGGAACACTCGAGCGGGGTAATTCATTTCATTCTCCTTAAAAGATGCATTCATCGTTTCGGTCTTTTATGCGTCATCACTTCGTTATCATCACAGTCTTTTGTTGCACCTTCTCCCCTACCTTTTAGGGTAGCTACGAGCTTTTTTGCCATTACCTTATTATTTAAGGTATATCTAAGTATAGTCAAAACCTGCGATTCTGTCAAGTGAAATCGCAGGTTTTCGAGGATTACTTACCTTAATTGTTAAGGTGATTTCATATTCACTAAAATTACTGTCTAAAGCCCAGCCAAATTAAAGGTAATATTACCCTTATCAATTGCGATCTTTAATCGCACACTCAAATAAGCTAAGGGTTATAACACTGACTTATCAGGTCAGTAGAACTTATTTTTGGTGACCTAAATATCAGGCCTCAACGGATTTGCGTTTGAAGATTCGAGAGAAAAACCCGCCCACGGCAACGACAGCTATAATAATAAATTTTTTTAAAGCTAAAAGCAGGACACCAAGTTTTGCGAAAAGACCTGCTTTTGCTGCAATAGTTGTGCCGACAATTAGCCCGGTAAGACCGTAAGTTGCGCGCTTATCTTCACCTTTTTTGTAATCTGCATAGGCATTACCTGCTGAAAAATCTGCAAGTGAAAGGATCTCAGGGATGCTTCCTTCGATTTCAGACAGTTGTGACATTCCAGCTACGGCATTTAGGTTAAGTACGCCTTTACGACCCAAAACCCGAACACTGTAATTTAAGGTATGGTCAAGCTCATCTTGAAACTTAAGTTCTTTTGCCCAATAAAGCTTGTGATTTTCTGAATCATAGTGAGGCTCAGCCGCCCATCCAACCAGTTCAACTGTGGCATAGCCCAATTCCTCGCGTTGCTTATTGCTTTCCTGACTGTCCTTTTGCATACTTGACAAAAGCTTTTCATAGTTGATTTTGCTTGCCTCATTATCAGAAACATAGCCATCATCATCATAGGTGAGAATGACTGCCCAACTCTCAAAATCTAACAGGCTAAACTTTGCAGGATAAATCATTCCAAGGGCAGAACTTCCTGGTGGATTACCCCATGCCTCTGTGAGTACTCGGCGCGCATCCTCTTGACCTAAAAAGTAAAAGCTGTCAGGAATCTTTAGCTGTACTTGACCATCAAGAATTTCAATGCTTCCTTGCTTTGGCTCGAGCGAAGCTTCAAACTGCGCTGCCCAGGTTTCATACGAAGCGTCCTCTTCTGCTATATCTTGAGCCAAGCCAAAGGTTGAAAAACAAAGCGCTAAAAAAAGCCATTTTATAAAACGGTCTTTAACCATACTTTCCCCACTTGCAAGATAAAAAATTTCTCATAAATGAGATACATTATGGTAGAAAAGCCCGCTGTTCATGTAGATGAAGTTTTCGACTTTTGTCTTAAACTGTCAAAAACCTTGCAGTTCGGTGCGTGGCGTGAAAAAGTAATACCAAACCCGATAATACGCTGCATAAACTCTAACAAGATTTATACCGCTCTTTTTGGGTTTGGTATTCGTTTCAACGATCAAAGATCGCGTTTAATTCTTAAGGAATTAAACGGAAAGGGTATAAACTATGACCGAAATAAATTTAACCGCTAAGGTTGCGCTTATAACAGGCGCAAGTCAAGGTATCGGCAGGGCAATAGCCCTGGCTTATGGCAAAGCAGGCGCTAAACTTGCTTTAGCTGCCCGCAAACAAGGAAAACTCGATGACGTTGTGCAAACAGCAAGAGATTTTGGTGGTGAGGCAATTG
>JAHEBB010000033.1 GCA_024642575.1 Trueperaceae bacterium
TGGCTTTGCGGTACCCACTTGGGTGCATCATGCCAAAGTTTCGGTAAATATTTTCTTTGGTATCACGACCTTTTTGCTGAGCTATCACAACTACATTTTGTTCACCCAGTCGGGCAAGACCCGCGACGAGTGCCGGGTCTTCACCAAGGGTACGGTCACCATGCAATTCATTAAAATCAGTAAAGACATTTTGAACATAGTCGAGACCTGTTGGGCGACCTGCAATACGAGCTACCTGCACACGTTGCCAGCGGGTGATATTGGCAAAGGTGTCTCGTTTAAGTTGCTCGAGCCTTTTTTCTAAGAGACCTACTTCTTCGCCTAAGTTTATGCCTTGCTCTTCGGCATAGGTGCGCATATCTTTAATCTTGGCTTCGAGGTCATCAATAGGTTTTTCAAAGGGCAGCGGCATGTGCTACCTCCACATTGGGTTTGCCCATACGACCACTTAGTAAACGAATATAGGCAGCAAGCTTTTCTTTAAGGTGAGCGCGCTCGAGCACATCATCTAACATGCCTTTTTCAAGTAAAAACTCAGATCGTTGAAATCCTTCGGGTAATTCTTGCTTGATGGTTTGCTGAATAACCCTTTGACCTGCAAAGCAGATTAGGGCTTTAGGCTCAGCAATAATGATGTCGCCAAGGGTAGCAAAACTTGCGGTAGTGCCCCCTGCGGTTGGGTCTGTTAATAAACTGATAAAAGGAAGCTGTTTTTCAGCAAGATAGTCAAGGGCAACGGTTGTTTTTGCCATTTGCATAAGCGAAAGCGCACCTTCTTGCATCCGTGCACCACCTGACGCTGTTACGGCAATAAAGGCTCGGTTCTCCTTGGCGGCTCGCTCCGCCGCTCGAGCAATTTCTTCGCCGACGACCGAGCCCATTGAGCCTCCTAAAAAGAAAAAATCCATCACGCTGATAGCGACTGGCAAACCGTCTAATAAACCCGAACCCGTAACAATCGCATCTTTTCGACCAAATTTTTCCTGGGCGCGTTTAAGTCTTTCGGGGTAGGCTTCTTGATCAACAAACTCGAGCGGGTCTACTGCCTGTACGCTGCCCGACCATTGCTCGAAACTACCCTCGTCTATTAAAAGACTTAGCCTCGCATCTACAGGCATGCGGTAGTGATGCTTGCATTCAGGGCAAACGTAAAGATTGGCTACCAAATCTTTACGGTAAATTTGCGCGTTACAAGATTCACACTTTAACCAGAGCCCGACCGGGCTCGAGTCATCATCACCTTTGGTGGGTTTTTTTCTTCTGAACCAACGCTCGAGCGTCATTAGATTTCTCCTTCAAAGCTAAAAATCATCGTTATGTTCCCGTTTAAGTTGTCATTGCCTCAGGCTAGTTGCTAAAAACCCTCAAGGGGTGTTAGAGGAAGACGTAAATGCAGTCTAGCATGAGCATTTTCATCAGGGGCTAGCCTAGCATTTGGAAAAATGAGAAGAATATTTGAGTTTGATTTAGGTTTGCCACATGTGTAAATAGATACGCTGGGATATTGGTGCCTTGCTTCCATTAGAAAACGGATGTGCCTTACGCTAACTATTCATTAGGTTTGCGAACTATCAATTTGGTTCAGGGTTTAAACAGGATAAATGTAGCCAATAAAGTACGTTTTCGCCATTATAATCCTCAACAATTACGCGGTTTCTAATATTTGCCTAAGTAAAGGTCATTTCCCTTCAAAGAATGTTTAATGGGCTAAAACCTTAAGTGAGACTTTCGTTAGTGAATTAAGATTTAATGATGTTTGAAATTAGGGGCTTATGTTAGTCTCTAGTTAAATTTAATCCTTGTCATGGGTTGCATCGATTAGATTTCACTACGAATAACCCGCCGAGACCGTTGAGAGAATGGCCTTGTGAGACAAAATCAAAGTTTATTTCCCTATACAAGTCAACAATTACTTAGTCTGGCCGATAATGAGCATTTTGCTCGCTCGAGCCGAGGAATTGCTTTACCTTACCGCTGGTTAAGCCTTGGGCAATCTGAGGATGCGTTCTGGGGCGAATATCCGCAAAAAGATAAAGACAATATACGAACGCAAATTCACCTGGCAGATATGCAGATGAGCTGTAACTGTGGCAGCAAAACGTTTCCTTGCCATCATGCCCTGGCCCTGGTCTTAATGTTTCAAGAAGAAGCCCTAGATTTTGAAAGGGTTTCTGTACCTGATTGGGTTAAAGCAAAGCTTCCAGGGTTACGTCAAGCCAATCGACCCAATGAAAACCCTCGTCTAGATAGTTTCCAAATAAAGGGTTTAGAGGCGCTAGAAACCTGGCTTTTTGATCTGATCTATTTGGGGCTCGAGCAAGCTAGGCATTATCCTTTTGCATTTTGGTACGAAATGGCAAACCACTTGGTAGATGCTCGCCTCGGCAGTTTGGCGGAAGATCTCAAAACCTGGGGGCAAGGCGTAACAAAGGATGACTGGTCACGTGAGCTACTGGCAAAAATGGGTAAGTTGCACATTTTGCTTGAGGCTTTTAAGCGCTTTGACACTTTAGATAAACCCGTCCAGGCTGATTTGCTACAAGTCTTGGGTATAAAACCTGCTTTTGAAGCTGAACCCATAGAAGACAACTGGTTGGTCATAGGACGGGCAAAGTTACAAACGGGTAACCGAAAGCTCGAGCGCATCTGGCTTAAATCCCTGACAACTGGACAATTAGCAGGCTTGGAAAAAGCACTATTAAAACCTGAACTCAGTGACACTCAACTGCTAACAGGTCTAAGCCTTAACGCTTCCGTTCACTACTACGCAACCTCAGTGCCGCTTTATGCAGACCTTTTTGGTGCTTATAAACTCAAGCATAAAGTCGGCAAACTTGAGGGTGAATCCTCGATCAAAACGTCACTGGAAAAGGTTGCCAAGGCCAAAGCAAAAAATCCCTGGTTGATCGTTTTTCCATTACATTTATCAGAGGTAAGCTTAGTTTCACTCGAGTCTGACTGGGCTTTGGTTGATAAGGACGGTTATCACCTTACGCTTCCCAAGCGCACCATAGGCAGATGGCAAATGAGGGCAAAAGCCTATGAAAGCGGTCTTAGCGTCTTTGGTGAATATCGTAGCGGACAGTATTTCCCACTCGCGATGGAAACAGCTCAAGGTTGGATTGACCTCAGCGTTTTGCGTGGAGGAAGTCTGTGAGCTTTTTAAAGCAAGCGCTGCTTGGCGTAAAACAAGAAAGCTCGACTAATGCTAAAGAAAACGTTCAAAGTATTCTTCAAGAGTCTGGTATTAGGCAACTTTACTTAGAGGTGGGTGAAGTTGCTCAGCAATTAGCCTATAAAGGCGTTCAACCTTCTACTTTAGACTCTAGACATGCATGCTCGGCAGAAGCCGCGGAGCTTTTGGCTGAGATTCTTGATGGGCGATTTGCTGATTTACTCTCTGAACTTCTTGGTCTTTTTCGGTGTAGTCAAAAAGCTGTTCCAGCTTTTTTGCTGCCGCCTTTGCTTGATAAAGGCAGCAAGGTTTATACCCTAAGACCCGAAATTATAGAGTCGATAACCGAAGTTGGCCATTGGTTAGCTAGCCAAAACCCTGACTGGGGTTTTGCAGAAGCACCAGTGCTTAGCCTAGATCGGCTTCAGAAAGACTGGCAATCAACAAACTCGAGCCTAAAGCAAGGAATTTTCTATCAGGCTAGGTTGCAAAACCCAGCTTTGGCACTTTCACTCATGCAAACGACCTGGAAATCTGAGACCCCTGCCTCGGTTACCTGGATTATTCGCCTGATGGCCTATGGGTTAAGTATGCAAGACGAAACCTTTTTAGAACTAGCGCTGGATGATAGAAATCTGACGGTACGGCGTAAAGCCAGCGAACTCCTGGCCTGCCTGCCAGATTCTCGCCTTGCTACAAGAATGACTGAGGTTGCGCGCGAGCATTTGAGTTTTGATGGTTCAGATATTCATTTTGAGCAGCCTGAGCTTAAACCTGAACTTCTGAGAGATGGATTTTTATTTAGAACCTGGAAAGATGAAGAGAAACTTAAACAAGCCTATTTGTCTGATCTTGTGGCAGCCGTACCCCTTGACTACTGGACAGAAGCGTGGCAATTGCCAATGGCGGATTTGCTTTCCATCGTTTTAGAAAGTTCTTGTCGTGAGGGAATGATAAAGGGTTTGGCTACGGCTGCCGAGCGGCAAACCAATCAAGGCTGGATGAAAGCCTTGCTCCTTAAAGATCCTCTTTCTATTACAACTTTAAAACTTGTAAATCTGTTAGATGAACAAAGCTTTTTAGAGATTGCCAAAGAATTTGCTAAGCATCCTCAAGATAATGATTACGCTTTTGCTAAAGCTTATAGTCGCTGGACTGAAGCTTGGTCAGAAGATGTTTATGACCTATGGCAAGATCAATGGGAGAGCGTTGTTAGCAACCTTTTGACAGAAACAAAGCACATGTTTATGCTGCGTAGCCTATTTAAGCAGGCTGCCAAACTTAGCCCTATTTCTCGCTTTAAGCAGTTGGCCCAAACCTTTTCTCAATATAGCAAGCAAACCGACCTGATTGGCGCTATTCAAGAAAGTCAGAGCCTTTTGAAGTTTCGTAACCGCATGTTTCAATCGTTCGATTTTGTAACACCCATACAGCTAGAGAAAGGAAAAGAATGACCATTTTACGCGCCCATGCCGAACAACAGTATGCCGAGGAACTTCAAGAATTGCAACTTCATGACACCAAACCACGACCTGCAAATTGGTTACTTTCCCCTTGGGCAGTTGCTACCTATATTTTAGGCGGTACGCTCAATAATGGTTTTAAAATTGAACCTAAATACATTGGAAATGGGCGACTTATAGAAATTGCTATTGCAACCTTGACGACTGATCGCGCGCTCCTGCTTATGGGTATTCCTGGAACGGGCAAGACCTGGGTTTCAGAACATTTGGCGGCGGCCATTTCAGGGGACAGCAAACTACTGGTACAGGGTACGGCGGGAACAGCTGAAGAGGCGATTCGTTATGGCTGGAATTACGCAAGCCTGATTGCCAAAGGCCCAACAACTGAAGCTCTGGTCTCGAGCCCCGTTATGAACGCCATGAAAGATGGCAAAGTTGCCAGGGTAGAAGAATTAACCCGTATTCCTGCCGATGTTCAAGATGCGCTTATCACCATTTTGTCTGAAAAATTGTTGCCGATTCCAGAATTAAATGATGAGGTGCAGGCGGTTGAAGGATTTAACGTTATCGCAACTGCCAATGACCGTGATAAAGGGGTAAATGATCTTTCAAGTGCTCTTAAAAGAAGGTTTAATACCGTGGTTTTACCCTTGCCTCATGACGCTGAACAAGAAGTATTTATCGTGCATGAGCGGGTCAAAAAACTTGGTGCGGCGCTCGAGCTACCAGCAGAAAAACCTATTCTCGAAGAAATACGTCGGGTTGTTACTATTTTTAGAGAACTACGCACTGGCCTAAGTCAAGACGGAAAAACCAAACTTAAAAGCCCTACCAGCACGCTTAGTACCGCCGAAGCGATTTCAGTTATGAATAGCGGTATTGCGCTGGCGGCACACTTTGGCGATGGTACGGTTCAAGCAACAGATATTGCAGCTAGCCTAACGGGTGCTGTCATAAAAGACCCCAACAACGACAAAACAGTCTGGAAAGAATACCTGGAAACTGTGGTTAAAAACCGAGAAAATTGGCAAGATTTGTATCAGGCTTGTAGTGCGTTTAATTAAAACGTGACTTCTAATCTTAGTCTAAAACAAAACATTGTGGATAAAAGTAAGGGTAGGTATGAGTTCTAACGCCATTACGATTTTGGGTATACGCCACCACGGACCAGGCTCAGCAAGAAGCGTGCTTAAGTCGCTGGACCAGCTCGAGCCAGACTTAATTCTGGTTGAAGGACCTTCAGACCTGAGCCCTATGCTTAACTACTTAGCTCATGAGGAGCTCGAGCCACCCATTGCGCTGGTAACGTATCAGGTTGATAACCCAGGAAAAGCCTCTTATTTTCCCTTTGCTGTTTTTTCCCCTGAATTTCAGGCGATTCGCTTTGGCTTAAAACGAGGGCTTCCTGTCAAATTTTTTGATTTGTCCCAAGCCCGAATGATGGCGGCAGGCGTCATGCCTGCGATGCCTGCTCAAGACCCCATGGTTTTGATTGCTCAGGCATCAGGCCACAGGCACTATGAACGCTGGTGGAATGCCTTAGTAGAGGAGCGGCGTAACCCTAAAGATGTGTTCGAGGCTGTACTCGAGCTAATGAAAGCCTTGCGCGAATCTGAGCTCGAGCTAAGTACAGGCGAAGATGTCTCATTTAAACTGGACGAGAAAATTGAAACCGCCTTGAAACAAGCATCCCCAGAAATGGCTGAAAAGTTACGAAAAGAGCTCGAGGCCAAACAAAAGGCAAGTCTGAAGCTTGCTGAACAACGGGAAGCTCATATGAGGCAAACCATTAGACAGGCACAACAGGAGGGTTTCAAAAAGATAGCTATCGTTTGTGGTGCTTTTCATGGACCAGCCCTTTTAGATATTCATGAAAAGTATTCTGAAACCGCTGATAAAGAGATTCTTGAGGCGATGCCTGAAGTTAAAGTGGATGCCGCCTGGGTGCCCTGGTCTTATAGTCGCTTATCTACTTCGGCGGGTTATGGCGCAGGTGTCGCTTCCCCTGCCTGGTATCATCATCTTTGGAATCAAGGCGATGAAGAGATTTCCGCGACCGAATTTGCCAGTATTTGGCTAACCAAAGTAGCGGGCTTTTTGCGAACAGAAGGCTTTGATACTTCTTCTGCACATATTATTGAGACAGTCAGACTTGCAGAGGCACTTGCTGCCTTACGTGAGCAAAGTTATCCAGGTTTACCTGAACTTATGGAAGCGACTCAAACTGTCATGTGCGCAGGTAATGCCAGCCCGATCGTTCTCATTCAAAAGCGTCTGATTGTTGGGGAGAGACTGGGCTTTGTTCCTGCTGATTTTCCTATGGTCCCTTTGCAAAAAGATTTGCACCGTCAGCAGCAAAGCTTAAACCTTCGCCCAAAGCTTGAAAAGTCTCATTTAAAACTTGATTTGCGCAATGAGCAGCATTTAAAACGTAGTCATCTGTTGCACCGACTCCGCATGCTGGAAATCCCTTGGGGAGAGAGTTTAAGTATGCGCGGAAAGGCGGGTAATTTCCGAGAAGTCTGGACGCTCGAGTGGAAGCCTGAATACGCCATCAAGGTCATCGAGGCAAGTCTTTATGGTACGACAGTGCTTGACGCAGCTACTACCTATGCCAAGGAAGCAATTCAAAAAGCACAGAATTTAGATAGCCTTAGTCAGATTTTAGATAGCTGCTTGCAAGCAGATTTAAAAGAAGTATTAGATGATCTCATGCAGCGTATCCATGAGCTGACGGCAAACAGCGATGTAGACATGATGATGAAAGCCCTTGCGCCACTGCTAAGAGTAATGCGCTACGGCAGTCTAGGAAAAACGAGTCAGGTCTTGATAGAAGGTGTTGTTACAACGCTGTGTACCCGCATTCCAATACATTTACCAAAAGCCTGTGTAAATCTCCGAGATGACCTAGCGAAAGAGCGTTCGGATTTGATCAGTCTAACCGATGGCTTGCTCACAGCTCTGACAATTCATAAGGAGACGTGGACAAAAGCGTTATGTGAAATAGCAGAGCACGTTGAAACCCACGGACTCATTGCTGGAAAAGTAACACGGCTCCTTCTAAACAGTCGGGGTTTGTCAAAAACTCAAGCAGATATCTACCTCGAGCGCCATCTTAGTTACCGACCAAGCCAGTCTCAAACCGTAGAAGAGCTAATGAAATCGGCGTTCTGGATTGAAGGCTTTTTTAAAGGAAGTGCGCTTAGCCTTATACATGATGAGCACCTTTTTGGTCGTTTTGATGCCTGGGTTCTAAATGTTCCCGAAGAAAGTTTTCTTGATATTTTGCCGCTTTTGCGGCGAACTTTTTCCAGTTTTTCTCTGGGCTCGAGGCAAGAACTTCAAGAAAAAGCCAAAGGTTTGGCTAAGCCTCTAGGTCAAGTATCACGCAGTTTTGACCCAACGCAAGCCGAACAGGTTTTGCCTCTACTTGCCCAGCTTCTAGGGCTTAAGTCGGTAGAAGTGCCAAGCCTGTCATGAGGTTTTTATACGGTTTTAAAACGGCTAAGGAGACTTTAAATGCTTAATACTGAACTCGAGCGTGAGCGCCGCTGGCGACTCATATTGGGAAAAACAGAACAGGAAGAAAATTCAGGGCAAGGGCAAAGCCAGGAAAGAACATCAGCTGAAGGAGAATCAGGCTCAGAGGGGCAGTCGGAAGCGGAGGCATCTGACGGTCTTTCAGAAGAAGATAGTGCTATAGATGAAACCCTAGAACAACTGTATGGCGAAGGTAATAAAGGGGGAGACGGTGACTCAAACCCAGATATTGCCCGCTGGCTTGGTAACATTAATAAGTATTTCCCAAGCTCGGTAGCCCAAATAATTCAAAATGACGCGGTTGATAAGTGGAAACTCAAAAGCCTGATCAATGAGCCAGAATTTCTAGAACGGCTCGAGCCAAATGTCAGCTTAGTTTCGCAATTAATCAACCTTGCCAAACTTATGCCAGATGAAACCAAAGAAACGGCCAGGCAGGTTGTTAGAAAAGTAGTGGAAGAGCTAAAAGAAAAGCTCGAGTATAAGTTTTTGCAGGCTCTGACAGGAAGTTTAAACCGAAGTATTCGTGTTAGGAAGCCGCGCAAACACCGAGAAATAAACTGGTTTTCTACCATAAAAGCAAACTTAAAGCACTACCAGCCAGAGTACCAAACCATTATTCCTGAAACCTTAATGGGGCATGGTAAACAAAAAAATGCCTTACATGATGTCATTTTATGCATTGACCAAAGCGGCAGTATGGCAGAGTCAGTTGTTTATGCTAGTGTTTTTGGCAGCGTTATGGCAAGTGTGCCAGCCTTAAATACAAAGCTGGTGCTGTTTGATACCAACGTCGTAGATTTGAGCGATGATTTGGCCGATCCAGTTGATATGCTTTTTGGTCTTAGGTTAAAGGGCGGAACCAATATCGACAAAGCAATCGCTTACTGTGAAACGTTAATTGAGCGTCCCAGAGATACGGTACTCATTCTGATAACTGACCTATTTGAAGGTACGGGGAAAAAGGATCAACTTATCAACCGTTTATCTAAATTAGCCCAAACTGAAACCAAACTAGTTAATTTACTTGCCCTTAGCGATCAAGGAATTCCTAAATATAATAAAGAAATTGCCAAACAGCTTGCCGACTTTGGTGTACCTAGTTTTGCCTGTACCCCCGACCTCTTTCCAGAACTTATGGGCGTTGTTTTAAGTGATAGAAGTTTACAAGAATGGGCCAGCCAAAACCCACAGTTGACCTTGGCATAGCTTTTGGGGAAAATTGTTTGTTTCCCTTAGGTAACGCTATAAACAAACTCCCAAATTTAGTTTGGGAGTTTGTTTTGCGTTAGGGACGCAATTTCTTAAAATCCAAGCCACAGAGGATGTTCTATAAGGTTTGAAATGGGCTGAGAAAGATTACCCAATCATCGCTCAGTTTCAGCGTCCAGCATAGACCTAAATATAAAGAGATAAAATTTATCTAGTGCTATAAAAAAACAAATAACATATATTAAGATTACCAATTCTTACAGTTTTTAGACCTTTAAACTTGCAAAAGACTGAATTTGTTTAATTTCATGAAAACTTTTTTTAAGTACAAACCTTGACGGTATCAGCTAATCAAGTATAGGCTAGAAATTAACATTGTCTATATAACAAAAATATGTACTAGTTCAGCAAAGGCTGAATGGTGTGCTTGTTTTTGAATTTACTTAGGAGGTATGGACTATGCCAAAAAAGACTAAGAAAGGCGTTTCAAGACGTCAGTTCTTAAAAACCAGTGTTGGCGTTGCTGGAGGATTGTTCCTTGGCGACAGACTAGGAATCGGAGGCATACACTGGGCTGCTAGAGCACAAGATTATCCAGCATTAGGCAACTTTCCGGTAGGTGACAAAGTTGTCTTTGGCTTTAATGTTCCGCAAACGGGTGCTTACTCAGATGAAGGTGCTGATGAGCTACGTGCCTTTGAACTTGCTGTTGAGCATTTAAATGGTCAGGGGGACGGTGGCATGCTAACTACCATGAACCCTTCATCTTTAACGGGCGAAGGCATCTTAGGCAAAGAAGTTACCTATGTAACAGGGGATACTGAGACTAATCCCACAGCTGCCCGTGATTCTGCAAGGCGCATGATTGAGCGTGACAAAGTCATTATGATTAGTGGCGGCTCGAGCTCTGGGGTTGCTATTGCAGTTCAAGGTTTGTGTCAAGAAGCCAAAGTCATTTTCATGGCTGCCCTTACGCACTCCAATGATACAACGGGTTCAGACAGACGTCGTTATGGGTTCAGACACTTTTTTGATACTGACATGTCAGGCCGTGCCTTAGGTGGCATTTTGGCCAATGAATATGGTAAAGATCGCCGTGCCTTTCACCTCACTGCTGATTATACCTGGGGTCACTCGCAGTTAAAAAGCATGAAGGAATTTACCGAAAAAGAAGGCTGGACTACGGTAGAGAACATTATGGCACCTACTACAACGACTGATTTTAGTCCTTACCTTACGCCAGTTTTAAACAGCGATGCCGATGTTCTTGTTCTTAACTTTTATGGCAAAAACATGGTTGATGCTTTGACACAGGCTGTCCGTTTTGGTATGCGCGACCGTGAAGTTAATGGCAAAACAATGGAAGTCGTCGTTCCCCTTTATAGCCGTCTTATGGCTCAAGGTGCAGGCGATAATATTGAAGGCATTATCGGTACTGAAAATTGGGATTATAAACTTGATGACGAAGGTTCAAAAATCTTTGTTAAGAGTTATACCGATAAATTTGGTTTCCCACCCTCACAGGCTGCCCACACCTCCTATGTTCAAACTCTGCAATATGCTGATGCTGTAGAGCGTGCCGGAACCTTCTATCCTCCTGAAGTAATTCGCCAGCTCGAGGGTCATAGTGTTTCTGGCATTGGGCCTGGCGTCTGTGACTACCGCGACTGCGATCACCAGGCGTTTCACGATGTACTCGTGGTAAAAGGAAAAGCCCCTTCACAACGCGACAGTGAATATGACCTTTTAGAAACAATCAGACAAGTTCCAAAAGAAGAAATTGTTTACGAATGTGGTGCCGTTGACCGCGAAGGTGAACCCGGAGATCTTGGACCTTACGGCGACGAGTCGTAAAAAAATAAGCTAGTTTTTACCTGCTACGATTGATTTTGTAGCAGGTAATTTTTTGTGTGATGTATTCGGTATATACTTTTGACAAATCTATTTTATTGGAGGGAAGCACCTTGCGCATAACGGTTTGCTTCGTGAACTTTGACCGCTCGAGCTTTTGACTTTCAAAGACTTTAAGACGGCAAGCCATTATGAATATCTGGCAAGGTAACTGTTTGAACTATGAATCTAGATCCTATTATTTTACAATTACTCACCGGCTTACAGCTTGGTGCAGTGTTTATCTTAGTTGCCTTAGGGCTCACGCTTATATTTGGTACTTTGGGCATTGCCAATTTTTCTCACGGCTCGCTTTACTTAATTGGTGCCTATTTTGGTTTGGTCATTGCTGCAAAAATAGGTTGGGTCTGGGCTATTTTGCTGGTTCCTTTATGTTTATTTATCGTGGGTATTATTTTTGACCGCTTGTTATTACAATTTTTTTATAAACGCCCAGTAACCGATCAAATTCTGGTGACCTTTGGTTTGGCACTTATTGTTCAAGAAGTCGCTAGATGGATTTTTGGGGGAACAGCAAAGCAGTTTAATGTGCCCACTTGGGCAATTATACCGATAAATCTTGGGAACTATTTGCCAGGGGTGAAATCGGTTTACTATCCTCCCCTAAGGCTCTTAGCTATTGCTATTACCATTGTTGCAGTCATTGCCCTCTTCTTGCTTTTGCGCTATACCCGTTTTGGGCTTATGGTAAGAGCTGGGATGCGTGACCCAGAGATGGTGCGCTATTTAGGGATAAATTCGACTCGAGTCTTTACAGTAGTAGTTGGCCTAGGCGCTTTACTTGCAGGTATTGCAGGTGTGATGGGCGGTTCTATGTTTACTGTTTCCCCTGAAGAAGGCATGTTGCGACTGGTTCCAGCCTTTTTGGTAGTCGTTATTGGGGGGATGGGTAGTATTATCGGCGCAGTGATTGCTGGCCTAGTTATGGGCTTTGCGCAGACCCTTACTACGGCTATACCTGGGCTTTCGCCATACTCGAGCGTTGTTATTTATTTTGTAGCGGTCATCGTATTAAGTTTAAGACCTAGGGGTTTCTTTGGCATGAAGGGAATTGGCTAATGCAGTTTTTAAAGCGTGATTCTGATTCCAGAGAATTTGTGGTTATGGCCATTATTGCCGTCGTCTTTTTTGCCCTTCGTTGGATATTGCCCCTTATCGGAGGATACGCAGAATTAGCAAACCTCATGCTCATTTTTGGCATTCTGGTTCTAGGGTTTGATATTTTTGTGGGCTTAACTGGCTATCTATCCTTTGGACATGCCGCCTTTTGGGGGGGTGGCGCTTATATCTGTGCCTTTACCTTAGCAAACCTAACAAGTAATGCCTTTTTTGCCATGCTAATAGCCATTGTTTTTGTAACTCTCATTGCCTTCCTAATGGGCCTAATTACTTTGAGGCGGCAAGGTATTTACTTTGCTATTTTGACTTTAGCGCTTGCTGAAATGTTTTACTTTTTAGCATTTTCACCGCTGCAACGCTGGACAAATGGGGATAATGGATTTACTGGAGCTGAAACCGTAAAGGTGCATTTTTTTGGTCTGCCCTTAACGGATAATAATTTGTACTACTTTATTGTGGTGATTGCCGTTCTTGCTGTGTTTGTAGCTAGGCAAATCAAGCGCTCTCCTTATGGTCTTATGCTTCGCGCGATTAAGTCAAACGAAACACGCCTAACCTATACAGGCATTAATCTTTATAAGTATAAGGTTATGGCCTTTACCATAAGCGGTTGTTTTGGGGGTTTGGCAGGCTCATTGTTTGCTGTTTATGAACGGTACGTGCCGATTGAAACCTTACACTGGCCCCTTTCTGGTGATGTAGTAGTTATGAGCGTTATTGGTGGCTTTGGCACATTAATTGGCCCCATTATTGGTGCTGCTATTGTTTTATTTCTTGAGAACGTGCTTTCCGCAATTACTGCTCAATGGGGTATTATATTAGGCGCAATCTTTATGACCTTTGTGATTTTTTTGCGAGGGGGCATTATGGACATTCCCAGAGGTATCAGGCAGCTTACCGAGCGCTTACGCACCAAACCGCTAACCTATTTTGATGTTGCTGCCTTTATTGGTGTTTGGATAGCCATACTTGCCCAACTGGTCTATAAAAATACGGTAGTAGCATTTATCGGAGTTGCTCTATTTCTTATCGCATTAATTGTTAAACTCATTCTTTCTAGGAGATTTAACTAGTGGCACTCCTAGAGGTTAAAAAACTATATAAAAGTTTTGGCGGTTTGCAAGCCGTTAATAATGCTAACTTGACCGTTGAGGAAGGTCGAGCCCATAGCATTATTGGTCCAAATGGTGCAGGGAAAAGTACCTTTCTAAATTTGATTATTGGAAACCTAAAACCTGACTCGGGAACGGTTGTATTTCAAGGTGAGAATTTGGTTGGGCTCGAGCCTTACGACATCAATCAAAAGGGAGTCGTTAGAGTCTTTCAAAGCCCTTCCGTTTATTCAGATATGACCTTGCTTGAAAATACCACGATTTCTGCGCTTGCTAAGCGTGACGGTAAATTTAGTTTAAATTTCTTTCAGCACCCAAAAAAGCGAAAAGATGCCATTGCTGTTGCCGAAGAAGCACTGGATAACGTTGATTTACTCGATAAGGCACATGAAGAAGCCAGCAATCTTTCTTATGGCGATAAACGGCGGCTCGAGCTAGCAATTTGCCTCGCACAAAAGCCAAAATTGCTACTGCTTGATGAACCAACAGCAGGTATGTCGCAGGCGGAAACCCAATCAACCATTGACTTGTTAAAGCGTCTGGCAAGTAAAGGGGAAATGACAAAAGTCATCATCGAGCATGATATGCATGTCGTTTTCAGCTTGGCTGATCATATTACCGTTCTTCATCAAGGGACGGTTATTGCCGACGGTTCACCCCAACAAGTCAAAGATGATCCAGCGGTGATTGAAGCCTATTTGGGAGGAGTCGAAGAGCTATGAACGACTACTTTTATTGCAAAAATCTTCATGCCTATTATGGCGAAAGCTATATCCTAAAAGGGGTTTCCTTTAGCTTAAAACAAAACGAGCTTCTTGCGCTTTTGGGAAAAAATGGTGCGGGTAAAACCACAACTTTAAGAAGTATTGCAAGGGCAGAACAGCCAACTTTGCGGCAGGGTGAGGTTTGGTTAAAAGGTGAGGCAATTCATAAACTCTCTACCCATCAAGCCGCTCGTAGAGGTATATCCCTTGTACCAGAAGAAAGAAAAATCATTCCTGGCTTAACGGTTGAAGAAAACCTTAAACTCTCACAAATTGCACCGCCCATGGGTTGGGATTTGGATAGAATATACGAACTTTTTCCAAGACTTGCTGAGCGCCGAAAACAAGAAGGAATTACTTTATCTGGTGGGGAGCAGCAAATGCTTGCTGTTGCAAGGGCACTTGCAAGGGATTCCTCTTTACTTCTACTAGATGAACCTTATGAAGGCTTAGCGCCACTAATCGTCAAGGACATAGAGCGTGTCTTACTAAAGCTTAAAGATGAAGGATTGACCATTCTTCTGGTAGAGCAAAATGCCATGGCTGCTTTAAAAGTTGCAGATCGCGCTGTCATTATTGATGTCGGCGAAGTAGTCTTTGATGGTTTGCCGCAGGTCTTACTTGATGATGAGGCACTTCGTTTGGAGTATCTATCCATTTAAGGGCATATCAAATTTGATCATTGGTGTAAAGAGCTGCAAAATGCCTAAACTCTGAGCGGATTAAAGGCAAAAAAAGACTATAGAGGCTTGGTGCTCTATAACATTTCCCTTTTAGGACTGCACGCGCTATACTTTTTAGTCGCTAAGCCATAAGGCTTATGAAGGTGAATTTATGCGTGCACATGTTTTAACCTATGGTTGTCAAATGAATGAGTATGACACTCATACCATTCAGTCTGAACTGGTTTCTGGGGGTCACCAAATGGTTGATCATCCAAATGATGCCAATTTAATTATTTTGAACACCTGCGCAGTTCGCGGAAAACCTGTCGAAAAAGTGATTTCGGTACTTGGAGAGTTTAGAAAAGATAAGCGTAACGGTCGAGACCTGACTGTTGCCCTTATGGGTTGTTTGGCCCAACTCGAAGAGGGGCAAGACATTGCCGATAAATTTGGTGTGGATATATTGCTGGGTCCTGGCGCAATAACCGACATTTTACCAGCGGTGGACGCGATAGAAGCAGGTAAAGAGCATTTTCGAAGCCTCGAGTTTAAGTCTGATTTAGAAACCTATATTACGCCTGCTCCAGACTCACTCACTGGCTTTTTGACTATAATGAGGGGCTGCAATCATCACTGTACTTACTGCATTGTGCCAACAACAAGAGGGCCAGAGGTCTCAAGACCAGTTGATGTCATAATGCAAGAGGCCGAGGCCATGCAAAAAGCAGGCATTCAAGAAATCTATTTGTTAGGACAAAATGTTAATAGTTATGGTTTAGGGGAAGCGCATTTGCCTTCTTTTGCAGAATTGCTAAAGGAGGTGGCCTCAACAGGAATACCCAGAGTAAAATTTACGACCAGTCACCCCATGAATTTTACTTCAGATATAATTGATGCTATTGCTGAAACGCCCAATATCTGCAACTTTATCCATCTTCCGGTACAGTCGGGTAGTGACCGTGTGCTTAAGCGAATGGCAAGAGAGTACGGGCGAGAGCGCTATCTCAATATCATTCGCGAAATTCGCGAAAAAGTTGATGATGTGGTTATTTCTACTGACATCATTGTAGGCTTTCCAGGGGAAACTGAAGAAGATTTTGAGATGACGATGAGTCTCTATGAAGAAGTCGCCTATGAGCATGCCTATATGTTTATATATAGCGCAAGACCAGGAACACCAAGCTATAAGCATTTTGATGATATGCCCAAAACGGTGAAAACCGAGCGCTTGCAGCGGTTAATTGAACGTCAAAAAGAACTCTCTTACCGAGCAAACAATCGCTACGTAGGTAGAGACCTTCGTGTTTTGGTCAAAGAGATGGCGCAAAAAGGCGACTATGTAATGGGTCACTCCGATCAGAATCACACAGTTTTGGTGCCTAAGGAACAAATATCACGCATGGGTCTTTACGATGTTCGCATTGAGTCTGCAACGCCTCATACACTGTACGGAACTGTTAAAGGTTTCAAGTCTAGTAGTATTCCACTCATGATGGTTTAAGTGACCAGTCGAGACTTTACAGTAGCTGTTTTTGTTGTCTGGAAAAACCGAACCTTGCTTCATCAACACAAAAAGCTAAAAATGTGGCTGCCTTGTGGGGGTCATATTGAACCCAATGAACTTCCTGACGTGGCCGCAGTTCGTGAGGTGCTTGAGGAGTCTGGTGTGGAAATTGAGCTGGTAGGGGAGAGAGTACTTGAGATCACTGACCCCCGCCAACTTGTTAGACCAAGAGGGATTCAGCTCGAGCGTATCAGTCAAGACCACGAACACATAGACCTGATCTATTTTGCCAAACCGATTAAAACGTATAACGGCTATTTGCTCGAGTCTGATCCAAGTTTGGGCTGGTATTCTCAAAAGGATTGCCAAACTCTAGATTTGACCGATGAATTAAAGGGTTGGCTTTCAATTTTATGGCAAGAAATGGCTGAAACGTAAAAAGGGCGAATATTAGGCCCCTCGCCCTTTCCCAGGTAAGTTATTCATTTCTAAGAATTATTGCATCATTGAACAGGATGTTACAGCCATAATTATTGCGAGCTTATCAACCTTGTTAGCGGCCTGAATAGCGAATCTAAACGGATGCACTGAGGTTGGCCATTTAATGAAAATAGAGCTTAACCTTAGCCTATACAATCATCAATCTTAACCCAGCGCTCTTCGGCTGCCGAAATCAGTGATGCTTCAATGACTTGACTGACTTTATAACCATCTTTAAAGTCTGGCTTGAGGAGTTTGTCATTGGCAATGCCATCTAATAACTGATAAATTTCAATCGTTTTCATATCGCCAAAACCTAGACCACAACCAGCCACGGGCCAGAAAGAGCCGTACATAGGGTGTTCGGGGCCAGGGATGATCGTGCGAAATCCTCGAGTGCCCTCAGGGTCTTCGGAAAAATAGACTTTAAGCTCATTCATGCGCTCGTGCTCAAAACGTAGTGAACCTTTACTGCCATTAATTTCGTAAGCCAAATACACCTTGCGACCTTGGGCGACGCGGCTTGACTCAATAGTTCCCGTTGCGCCATTTTTGAACTTCGTAAGAATGTGCACTGCGTCATCATTTTCAACGATCTTTTTTGGCGCATTGAGATCTACGGTACTACTATAACCTGAGCCGCCACTTGCCTGTGGGCGCTCTTTAATAAAAGTTTCGGTTAAAGCAGAGACTTTATCAATATCACTAACCAGTGCCTGGGCAATGGCAATGATATGAGCACCCAAATCTCCCAAAGCCCCAGAACCGGCTAATTTTTTCTCAAAACGCCAGGAAAATGGCAACATGGGGTCAGCTAAAACATCTTGATGAAAATACCCCCTAAAATGCCAGATATCCCCAAGCTTACCTTCATCAATAAGTTGTTTAGCGTAAAGTGTCGCAGGGGTTTTTAAATAGTTAAAGCCAACCAATGTTTTGACGCCTGCTTTATCTGCAGCGTCAAGCATGGCTTTGGCATCAGCTAAGGTTACGGCGAGAGGCTTCTCACAGTAAATGTGCTTTCCTGCCTTAGCAGCAGCCACAGCAATCTCTTTATGAACCTGATTGGGTGCAGTGATATCAACAATATCCACTTCTGGGTGATTTACCACCTCTTCATAACCGACTGCCCAGCTTTCAAAACCAAAGTTTTCAGCACCTTGTTTGGCTAAAGCTTCAGTTATGTCGCCTAAAATTTTGAGTCTAGGATAAGCAGGTAACGGATTAAATATTTTAGGCATAAGGTTGTAAGCAACACTATGTCCTTTCCCCATAAAGCCACTGCCGATAAGACCGATGTTTAAGTTTTTCATTTTGCTCCTTTGAAACAAATATGTGTTCTCACTTAAGCAATAGTATCTTTTTGCCGAGTTTGGGCTCGAGCCCACTTGTTTACCTATAATTGTAATTGCATTTAGCAAATTTTTTTGCTTAACTATAAAAGAGAACTTGCCCAGTTGTAGCACTTTTTTTAGCAGCATCTAAACGCTCGAGCGCCGCGAGTGAGTCCAAAGGGTTTACATGGGGGCCTGCTCTCCTTAGAGTCTCCGCTAATTCCTTATCTACTGCCTTAGCTTTTGCCATTTCGCCAATTCTCTTAAAAATGGGTATATCAGGATAATCAGTTTTGGCATCTGCTTGCTTTTCGGTAGACCGAGCAACAATTGCGCCGACCTCACAGCCTTCAGCAGCGTCTATCAGTGGCGCATGAAATTGACACCCACCTTTGCTAAAGCCTACAAACCCATTACGCACAGGGCCTTGATGAAACATAAAGTTTCCTTTCTAAGATTGAATCTAGAGGTATTAGAACTATAAAGGCACCAAAAAAGCTAGAGTCAGCATATCCATGGGGAGTGTTAAAAGATACATATTGGCAACTTTTTGAGTTTCCTGTTACTCTACTCGAGTAGAAAAAATAGAAGACTCTTAAAGGTGCTGTTTAAATTTATTTTTCATGCGATTGTTCTACTCGTGTAGATACTTTTGCAATTTAGGATAATGGTATGTCAGATCAAGTAAGAATTGCGCTTATTGGTGGAAGAAAAATTGCTTGGGTGCAGGCTCAAAATCTAACGAGCTGTGACCCTGCCACACCCTCGATTGAGTATGTAAAAAAGTCGGTCGGCATTTTTCTTGATATGACTATTCATGATTTTGATAGGGCTCGTTTTCTAAATAGAAGCGAAGTTGAAGAGGTCTATGCAACGGGTAATTTACTGGTAGAGAAGGTAATTGAGGCAGCAAGTGATATTGATACCGCGCTTATTGTCTAATGATGGACGTGCGCCAGTAGCCATTGGATTGGCCGCACTGAAATCCTTAAAAGAAAATCGCCCTGGTAATGTGGCTGAGGTTGGTTGATGGGAAATTTTGTTTTGAGCAATGACAGACTTGACGGAAAGGTTTTTATTGTCACAGGAAGTACCCAAGGTCTCGGGGAATATATTGCCCGACGGATTGCTCATTTGGGCGCTGCGGGTATTGTGGTATGTGGTCGCAAGGCAAATCAGGGCGAGCAAGTTGCTGCGGATTTGAATGCCCTGGGGGCCAAAAGTATTTTTGTTAAATCGGATCTAGCGCTTGAGGAGGATTGCCGAAACATTGTAAAGCGGTGTGATGAGACGTTTGGACGCGTTGATGGCTTAGTGAATGCCGCTGGTTTAAGTAGTCGAGGCACGCTAAAGAGCACCACGGTAGAACTCTGGGATCGGTTATTTAATATCAATGCCAGAGCCCCTTTTATCTTGATGCAAGACGTCGTGACTATTATGAGGCGAGAAGGTATAAAGGGCAGCATCGTTAATATTATTACTATGGGTGCTTACGGTGGTCCTCCCGAACTTATGGCCTATTGCAGCAGCAAAGCCGCGCTTAGTGTCTTAACCAAAAGTGTGGCGCAAGGACTACAAAAAAGCCATATTCGGGTAAACGGTCTAAATATTGGCTGGATGGAGACCCCAGGCGAGCATGAGGTGCAAACTGCGACGGGGCAACCTGAAAACTGGCTCGAGCTTGCAAATGCTGGCCGCCCCTTTGGTCGCCTGTTGCACCCTAAAGATATAGCTCCGATGGTTACCTATTTGCTAAGTGATCAAGCTGAGATGATGACTGGCTCAGTTATTGACCTTGACCAAACCATTCATGGCCCTTATGGGGAAGCCCCAGCCGAGGATTAAAGCATGCAAAAAAGCCAGCAAAGCCTACTGGGCACTCTATGTCATCGCCTTGCTGAATCATCTGAAGCGCCTGTGGTCATTATCTTTTTGATTATCTTTGTTATTTTTGCTCAGAATTTTCTAGCGGCTTTTTCTATGTCTACAATTCTAACCTTTGCCAGTATCAACGAAGTTGTCGCAATCGGTGTTGCCATCCTGATGATTACCGAGGAATTTGGCATCAGGGTAGGCTCTATGCCGGCAGGTCGTGGCAATAGTATCGAAGTAGTTACGACCGATTTAAACCAGGATGGTCTGGTCGATCTTTATTGTGTAAAAAGTATATTGCCTGATGGCGTTTACTTTCAGATTTTGTGGAAGTTTGGAAACTAAAAGGAGGTTGCTTATGTCAAGTATGACCGCAGGTGTTTTTGTACGAGAAGGTGTGTTCGAGATTCAGTCTAGAACCGTCCCTAAATTAGCAGCTGACGATTGGGTGATTATTGAAAACGAAGGCTGCGGCGTTTGCGGGACTGACCTACATATTTTGAGTGTGCCTGCAGGGTTTCCTGCAACCCCAAATACTGTTCTGGGTCATGAGTTTATCGGCAAGATTATTGAAGTTGGGCCAGCCGTTACTACAGTCAAAGTGGGCGATCGAGTCACAGTGGCGGTGAACTTAAGCTGTGGTATTTGTCGGCAGTGCAAAATGGGTAATAGCTTGCACTGTGAAAACTGGACAACTATCGGCATTAATATTGATGGGGGCTTTGCCCCCTATGTGGCTGCGCCCGAGCGTGCGTTGTATGTAGTATCGCCAGATTTACCCTTTGAAGAAGCTGTCTGGATAGAACCCTTGTCTTGCGTAGTGAACGGCACCGATCAATTAGGGATTCAACCAGGGCAGGTTGCGGTGGTCATGGGTGCTGGCCCTGTGGGTACGCTGCACGCCATGATGTTTAAGGCTGCGGGGGCAACGGTCATTTTGTCTGATTTGGTTGATTTCAGGCTCGAGACAGCAAAAAAAGCTGGTATTGACCATCTGGTTAATGCTAAGAACTCGAGCCTTCGGGACACTGTTATGGACTTAACTGATGGTTTAGGTGCTGATGTTGTTGTTGACGCCGTAGGGAATCAGTTTGGTGCAATGATTGAATTGGCAGCCAGAAAAGGAAAATTGTCGATTTTTGGTTTGAATGAACATGCCTATCCTGCTGTAAAACAACACGAAATTACTCGGTTTGAACTCAAAGTC
>JAHEBB010000034.1 GCA_024642575.1 Trueperaceae bacterium
CTCGGTTGCAATGCCGCTAATCGCAATGCGCATTTAGACCTCCAATCGCAGTGCCGTCTGCTGCTGCCGCTCCTGCGAACTAAGTAATTCATGAACCAAAAATTGCATAATAGCAATGAGACAAATCGCTGGGGGGATAATAGCTAGACCCACGCTCGAGTTATCCGCCATAAAAGCCACAAAACCAGGAATAAGCGCCCCACCCAGCCCTGCGCCTGTCATTTGAAACCCAATGGCATTAGGGCTATGCGCTTTGCCCACCAAAGCTGGTGTACGTGATACTGAACTAGGAAATATGGGCGCTAAGGTAAACCCCATCAGGCCCAAACCCATAAAACTCAGCGTTTCACTAGGGTTCAGCCAAATGAGCAGTGCACCAGCTACCGTGCCAAGTGTGCAATAACGCAAAACTATGGCTGCCTTAAATTTGTCAATGAGCATGCCAAAAAAAAGTCGCCCAATGGTAATAAAGCCCCAGAATAAACTAATCCATAACCCTGCCAGTTTAGGGTCAACACCCCGACCTTCCACAAACAGGTTATTACTAAGCTGACCCGCACACATTTGCAACGCCACATGGCAAACAAAAAGCCCTACCCCAAGCCAAACAGGTATTAAACTAAGCGTGCTTTTAAAACTTGGTCTAGTTACAGGCATTTCTGTTTTGGCTTGCCTATCTGACAAACGCCAATCTTTTAAAGTGAGCAAAAACAAACAGGCGACAAGTACTTGAATAAGGGCAATAAAAACATATGCTTCACGCCATGGCCGAGCTAACGTCACCACCCAGTAAGTAACCAGAAGGGGTCCAACGGTTGAGCCAGCACCAAAAATAGCGTGAAGCCAATTCATGCGACTGGTTGGATAGTATTCGGCAACAAACGTGTTCATGGCGACATTTATGCCCGAACGACCCATACCTAAGAGTAAAGATGCGATAACAAATATCCACCAGTTTGGTGTAATGCTAATGGTTATAAGTGCAGTAATCTCTATAGCTGTAGCGACAAGGCACATCATGCCAACGGTCATAAAGGACAGAATTCGCCCACTAAAAAAACTTACTGCTAAGCCACCCACTGTACCTGCAAGTAAAATAACGCCAATAGACTCTAAGGTTTTGCCAAAGCTTTCTTGCATATAGAGCCAGGCAACATTAAGCGCACTTCCCTGAAGCCCAATCGCAATAAAACTTAAAAAGGCAATCCAGAGAAGCGCAGGTTTAGGTTTTGATATCACATTAATTTCTGCTTTCTGCATATCGTTCGCATCGGCTTCTGTTTATTTTTTACCAAAAATATTTACAAGGATAACTAAGATCATTAAGAGGGTGCCTACTACCAAAGATAAAACCGAGACAACAAACTCAGCACTGTTTTTTGGCACCACCAAAACCATAAAGCTCGAGCTGAGCAAGATAAATATTGCCAATCTAAAAAAGAGTTTTAATACATCTGGACTCATGCAAGATTTCTGGTTTCAAAAAGATTTAAGCCCTTTCCCTGACTAAGAGGCGTACAGGCCAGCCTAAGCTCAGAAGCAGCAAAAGGCTCGAGGCTGGGCACACTCTTGTCACAAAGTCCTGGCACAAACCAAGGGCAGCGTGGGTGAAAGCTACAACCAGCAGGCAACTCGGTTAAACGTGGGATGTCCTCACTGCGTAAACGAATCTGCTCTTTGGTACGCGTTTTATCGGGGTCAGGTTCTGGAATAGCGGAAAGCAAGCTTTTGGTGTAAGGATGCTCAGGGCTAAGGGTTATCTCTGGCGTAGGGCCAATTTCAACGATTCGCCCCAAATACATGACCGCTATGCGACCTTTCCAGGCAAAATACTTGGCTAAGGCCAGATCATGGGTAATAAAGACAAAGGTCACGCCGAGGGTTTCACGCATAGCCATAAGCATATTTAAAATGCTAATCCGAATGGAGACATCAACCATACTGACAGATTCATCTGCCACAATCACTTTAGGTTGGGTAGTTAAGGCTCTGGCAATACTCACCCGCTGTCTTTGTCCCCCTGAAAGCTGATGGGGGTATTTATCGATTACATCTCGAACAGGTGTCAAACCTACCACTTCTAAAAGCTCAGCGACGCGCGCTCTTGCCTGTTCACGGGTTTTTACAAGCTTATGCCGAAACAAAGGAAAACTCATCGAGTTATAAATCGTATGGGTTGGATTCAGAGAGGCATAAGGGTCTTGATGGATAATTTGTACACTTCGTCGGTAATGCGTATAGTCTGCGCCTTTTAACGTACTGACATCTCGCCCTTCAAAAAAGAGTTGCCCGCTGCTGGGTCTGAGCAGACCCGTCAATATTTTGCCACTCGTGGTTTTTCCGCAACCTGACTCACCGACCAAACAAAGATACTCGAGCGGCTGAACTTGCAGGTCAATATCTTGCAAAACAGGTATAACTGTGCGACCTTTTTTGAAGCTTCGGCTGATCTTCTTAAATTCAAGGATTGGCTCTTCCATCAGGATGCTTTCTCCCAGAGACCTTGCCTTGCCTCAATAACTTTTTCAGGGAACCAGCAAGCGACCTTATGCTCTTTTTCGTAGGTTGCAAACTCTGGCTTTTTTTCGGCACATTTGGCTTCAGCAAAATCGCAGCGTGGGTGAAACTTACAACCTGAAGGGGGGTCAATCAAATCAGGGGGATTACCCTTAATGCTCGTTAGTTCATCTTGACCTCGCTCGAGCCTGGGTACCGACTGTAAAAGTCCGAGGGTATATGGGTGTAAGGATTCATAAAAGATTTCATCTACTGTACCCAGCTCTACCATTTCACCCGCGTACATGGTCGCCACCTGACTCGCCATTTCTGCGGCGAGTGCTAAGTCATGCGAGATAAAAATAATGCTAAAACCGAGTCGCCCCTGCATTTCTTTGAGCACGTCAATAATAGCGCGCTGCGTCAAGATATCAAGAGCTGTCGTAGGCTCATCTAAAATAACCACTTGTGGATCAAGAAGCACACCAAGTGCCAATAAGGTACGTTGCTTCATCCCGCCAGAAAGCTCATGCGGATAACTTTCTAAGACGCGCTCAGGGTCAAGGCGGACCAGTTTAAGCAGTTCCAAGGCGCGGTCATAAACTTCTTTTCGCTTACGCCAACCATGCGCCTTAGCCGTATCAAAAAACTGTTCTTTAATCTTCAAAACAGGGTTAAAAGCATTTTGCGCACCCTGGAAAACCATAGCGCAATCTTGCCAACGAAACGCCCGCATGCGCTCCTCATTTAGTTCAAAAATATTAACCGTTTTTCCTTCACGCGTATAAAGCGCTTTGCCCGTCGTTACTTTAGCTGCGGAAGGTAGCATTTTTATAAAGCTCAAACTCACGGTTGTTTTGCCGCTGCCACTTTCACCAATTAGCGCCAGTGCTTCGCCTTTGTAAAGATCAAAAGAGACATTATTAGTAGCTTTTACGTTGCCTCTTGCTACCTGATAAATAATTGATACATCCTGAACGCTAAGGACCAGATTATCTTCCATAACTCCCCCAAACTTTAATACCAATAGCTTGACTAGATAAAACTGCCTTCACGCTGACCTCAATCTTGGGTCAAACAGTTCCTCAAGCGAGCGTGAGAAAAGCACAAGGCTCACCTGAAAAAAGGCAATGGCAATGACAGGAGCCAAGAGCATCGCGGCGCTATCAGCATTAAAAAGTGTGCCACGACTGCGACCAAAATAAAGCATGACCCCCCAGGTATAGTCGTTAATGGGCGCCATCCCGAGAAAAATAAGCCCAATCTGGTCATACATGGCAGAAGTAATTGCCACCACAAAATTAATGGCAACAAAACTCATCATATTGGGTAAAATTTCCCGAAAAATGATATGCGCCTGGCTTAAATCAAGGGCAACGGCTGCTTCCACATAGTCTCGTTCTTTCAGACTAAGGACTTGCGCTCTTACAGCGCGCATGAGCGCTGGCCAGGCAAGTAGGCCTATCAGGGTCGCCAGTAAAACCCAGTTATTTAAGGTAACCAGCGCTGCCAAAACCACGAGGAGCGGAAACCTTGGAATAACAATAATAAAATTTGCCAAAGCAACCAGAGCACGGTCTAGCATGCCCCCAACCAGAGCTGCAATTGTACCTAAAACAAAGGCGATTAGCGTTGAAATAAGTCCGGCAGTAACCGCCGTAATAATCAAAATGCGTCCCCCATTCATAACATGGGTAAACATGTCACGACCTTGCGTGTCTGCACCTAAGAGCAGCATGGGGCCAAGTTTGCTATTTGAAATAGTCAGGTGAGCATAATCCTTTTGAAAGTAACGGTTTTCTGAGTCAAGAACAAAACGTTGTGCCAATTTTGAAAACATAACGAGGGCATCAACCTCGCCCTTGGCTAAACCTTCAAGCGCGTCAGGAACGCCACGACTACTGCGCCATTTATAGGTTTCCACTTTGATGGCATCGGCATTCGCATAGTTGTTTACAAAAGCAGGTCCCCCTGTTTTTTCAAGGACACCCACACTGTGTCCTTCTAAATCAGCAAGGCTTACATAGCGCTCTTTATCTTCAGGACGCGTTAGCAAAATAAGCCTCGAGCCAGGCGGCGAGTTAATCTGGTCAAGTTTCACATCATCATCAAAATCAACGACCCATTGACCCACTGTAATAATGAGTAGATAAAATACCAGCCCACAAAACCCGACAAAGCCCGCTTTATTTTGCCAGACAAGTTTTAAGAAATTCACTAGCTATCTCCACTTATGCGAACACGCGGATCGAGTCGGCTGTAAAGCAAATCGGCAAGCATATTTGAAAACACCACGGCAATGGTAATCATGAGCAAAATACCTTGCATCGTTGTGTAATCACGCTGAGTTATTGACCAGAACAAAAAGCTGCCCAAACCCTTATAGACAAAAAGCTCCTCAACAATAATGCTCCCGCCAATAACAAAGCCAATGTTAATTGCCAGTAAGGTAAATAGGGGCAATGAGGCATTACGCCCCACATAGGCAGTAATGATGCGCCCTTGAGATAAGCCTCGAGCCCTAGCGATATTGACATAATCTTCACCAAGCGTACTGGTAGTAGAGCCGCGCATCGCCAAGATCCAAAAGCCAACCGTGCCCATAACATAGGTCAAGATCGGCAAAAGTGCGTGCTGAATAACACTAAAAATAAAGGCAAAAGTAAAACCTGGCTGTAAACTCGGGTCAAAGGTGCCTCTGAGGTCACCCACATTAAACCACTTGAGTTGCACACCACAAATAATAATAATCATAAGTCCCCAGATATAATCGGGTACTGCTCCCAAAATAGCCGCAATAATTGAAATAAGGTTGTCTATCCAGCTATTGCGGTAGTAAGCCGCAATCATGCCAAACAGCATCCCAAGCACAAAACTCAGCAAAAGTGCCAAGCCTACGCAAAAAACCGTCCAGGGTAAAAAGCGCATGATTTGATCTATAACTTTTGTACCTGTTGAGGTGATCGACTCACCTAAATTACCTCTTAATAGCTGACCTATATAGCCAAAGTACTGCTCGAGCCAGCTGGCGCTTGGGTCAAATTGAAACTGCGACGCCGCGCGGTTGTAGGCTTGTTCATAGGTTAAGTTTTCGGAATTAATGAGGTAGTTAACATAGATCTCAATAGGGTTTCCTGGCATAAGGCGAACCAAAAAGAAGATAAACGTAATGACCGCCCAAACGGTAAAAATAGACTGGATGACCGTACGCAAAGTATAATTACGCCAGATTTTTTCTAAAAAACTGAACGGCTGAGTCTGAGATTTCGCAGGAAGTGCTTGCATACTTTTCCTAAATTAAAGGCCTTAAAAGAATTACGCTGCCATTTAAGACTTCTAGGTTAGCGTCACCTCCTGAGCTTGTTTAGACATTTAGGTATTCATCCATAGTAACAGTGCGCTGCTCGAGCCTGGACTGCTCTGCTGCAAACACCATAAGGTGGCTTTCTAAAGTTTCATCGGGGCCAGATAAAAGTTTCGTCTCATCCCCTGTTTTTATAGCTTCAATAAAGCTTGAGATTAGCCCAAAGTCGCCGCCACCATGACCTTCGGTAACGGTATTCACGCCAGAAATAGCTTTTGAAGTATCAATAAGCCTTGAGGTATCCCTTAGAAAATCAAACACTTCAAACTTGATACCATCTCCCTGAATTTCACCGTGACTACCAAAAATACCTGTAGAGCGCGGTCGCTCTTTGGTAAAAGCAGTCATCGTGAAAGCTGCGGTCTTGCCTGTTTGAAACTGCAGATTCACCACTTGATGATCAACGACATCATTGTCGCACTCATAGACACAGCGCCCATAGGGGCCCGTTCTAAGCGCCTCAGTTACCCCCTCGAGACTACGGTCTAGCGTCAAAACGCTAACAGGTGTACCTATCTCCCCGCGCTTCACCCGCTCGAGATAAATCTTTTTAGCAGAATAAGCACAGTTTGCTTCAAAGGCACAGTCCAAACACCTAACCGCGTCTCCTGCTTCTATAGGTTTATTAGCTTTATGGAAATAACTAAGTTTGCCAAAAGATGAAACTGCCTGACAGGGTTCGCCCATAATGTAGCGGAGCCAATCAATATCATGACAAGATTTCGCCAGTAGCATAAACGATGACTTTTCGGTATTTCCCCAATTACCCCGAACAAAGGAATGCGCTTGATGCCAGTAACCCAAAGGCTCGAGCCTTTGTATGGAAATAATCTCACCAATGGTGCCTTCATCCAAAACAGCCTTAAGCGCTCTGGTAAAGGGTGTGTAACGTAAAACATGCCCAACCGCCATCATGACGTTGTTTTGTTTTACTGCTTGAACAATCTGCAAGCACTCTTCAGGCGTCGGTGCCATAGGTTTTTCAAGCAAAATATGATAGCCGAGCGCCGCAAAGGCTAGAGCCGGTTCCGTATGCATGCGGTCTTGGGTCGTAATGATAACCGCATCTGCAAATTTCTCTCTAGCAGCAATGTCCTGCCAATCAATAAAACAATCATCTGTGGCTAAGCCATGCAATTGAGCAAATGCGGCTCTTGCATCTGACCTCGGCTCAGCAACTGCAACGACCTTGGCTTGATCTGGGTAATTTAGAGCATAATTGCCATAGACATTGCCACGGTTCCCTGCTCCTAGAACGATAAGCTTAACGGCTTGGCTCAAGACTTTCCTTTCAAAGCATAGCTAACAAGTTAATTTTAAAAGATACATTCCAATTCTAAAATAGTCTTTTTAAGACATCTATTGATTTCCAATAAATCAAATGATCTGCTATAGCAAAAGGGGTGAACCTAAATTCACCCCTAAGCAACATTTAGCTAGCCAATAACCTAATTAGCAGGTGTTACTTTGCCTGTAAGAATCATATATGGCATAAAGTGGTCAACACCTGCGTTTTGATAAACAGGGTCACCATTTTCTGGCGCATTCAATTCCTTGCGATTAATCGGGTTATTACCAAAACGCTCCCAAATAGGTACGATGGGCAAAATCTCATTAAAGGCTTTGGCAAGTTCAGTAACTTCAGCTTTGATTTTATCGGTGTCGGTACCTTTGCTTGACTCAATGGTTAGATCAAGTAAGTTAACGTCTCCACCGGAGTAGCTAACATTATTATCAAAGTGCATACCGCCGCCAGCACCTTCACCTGCAAGCTCACCTTGGCCGTTATAACGGCGGTAAACTTCAAGATAGGATTGATAAGGGAAAGGGCTACCTGTACCCCAGTTACGAATCGCCATCTGGAAGTTGCCATCATAGACATCTTGAACATGCTGTTGAAACTGAACACCTCTAGCCGTAATTTGAATACCGAAATCATTTAAAGCCTGGGCAGCATTTTCGGCAGCAGCAGACCAGTCAGCATATTCGGCTGGGAAGATAAGTTCAAAGGATAGCTTATTACCACTAGCATCAGCCCAAATACCATCAGAGCCTTTGCTGTAGCCAATAGACTCGAGTAGTGAAGCTGCTGAATCTAAGTCGTAGTCGTAAGTATCAAAGCTATCAATAACATCTTGGCTCACATAGGCCTTGAGTAAGTTATCACTGATGCCTGTCATGTACTCAACGGCAACACCTGATTCACCCAAACTTACAAAACCATTTTCTTCACGGTCAATAACATGGGCAACGGCTTTTCTGAATTCGGGCTTGGTAAAGGCTTCAACATTATAATTGAAGTAAATGGCAGGGCCACTATAATAAGGGTTACGGATGATATCTAGACCTTTATTAACATGAGCCTCTTCTTGAGCGGGTGAGAAACCGTGGGTTGCGTACCAGAGTTGACCATCTTGTAAGAGAGGGAAAACGGTCTCCGTTTCACCATTCCAGACAATGGCTTCATCAAAGGCAACTTTGTCAGCATTGATGCCGCCATCATTTTTAACCAAACGAACCCTAGCATCAGAAACATCTTCGGGCATCATTTTAAAGGGGCCACCAGAAACCAGCATCTCAGGGCGGAACTCTGTAATCTCGGTTAGTAGTGCTTTAAATTCATCGCTGTCTTTGGCAGCACCAGAGGCTTTAAGCTCAGCAGCTCTTGCGCCAAAATCACCGTAAACACTAGCTGGGCGTAAATTCTCTACCATGATTAAACGCTCTGTTGCCAGTGAAGGCTCGCCTAAGGTGAATTTGGCGGTTAAGGCATCAACCGCTTCAACATTTTCTAAGTTGTCCCAAACAGACCAACCAATGATATAGCCGGTATTAAAGGTTGCAACAATATCGGCGGAGGTGACTGGACTACCATCACTCCAAGTTGCGCCGTCAACCAGGGTAACGGTGTAATTGCCATCCGCATCAAACCCGAAGGACTTTGCAGCAATACCTTCGTATTCGCCTTTGGCCCACATATAGACCGAAAGGGGTGGTTCCATTAAATCCTGGTAAATACCAAGGTTTATAGCCCCACTGGCATAGGTATTAAAGTGACCATCTGGCGGCAATTGATAGGGCCAGGCCACATTGATGGCGCTTTGCGCAAAGGCAGAAGCAAGCAAAAAGATGCTTAGAATAAAACCAAATAAAAAACCACGTTTCATAGATTTCCTCCTTGTAAATTGATATTACAAAATAACATAGTTTCTTGCATGAATCTAAATCTGTTCAGGACTAGCCTCCCTATAAAAGACTATTACATTCAAACCCTGCTAGTATTTTACGGAGAATTATCCGTCTACGACCTAATATCTTGGGCAGCATAGCAACCAGCTTTTCTTGAATGTTTCCCAAGTGACTATACCAGTCTTATACCAGCAGTGTCAACGCAAATCTTCTTTCGATTTTTAATGTTCAGAGTCACTATAACCCCATTACATAAACCTGAATGGCAAGCCTAGTTATGAATAGTTTGTAGAGCCCTAGCCCTAACCTCGCCTAGTGGCAAATTTTTTTGCCGTGGAACCTAGCACTTTTCCAGTTTTTGACTTAGCGAATTCGTTTTGCTGTCAATGGGTTTTAAGTTGGTAAAAAAAGCAGGCTTTGCGCTTAATCAGTAGAAAAAAGATACTGAAAACGTAGATAAGCAAGAACGCTCGAGCTTCATTAAATCCTAAGGTGAAAAGCTCAGAGTCTTGATTCATATTTGAGCGTAAGTTATAGTAACGCTCAAATTCGCTCAATGGAAAGGATTTAGCTTTGGGTCTTTATATCCTGACAGAAATAGACATACCCTGGCTAGAGCTAAAGGAGGTGAGAGTTTGGTTAAAAAAGCATATGCCCACCGAATTTGTAATCTCGAGTCTTTTTAAGGAGAAAACTGAATGATCAAAAAACCACTTTCAAGACGTCAATTTTTAAAACTTGCAGCAGCGGCAGGTGCCGGTGCAAGTCTTGGTAGATTCGCTCCTGGATTAGCCTATGCACAATCAGGCATTCAAGTTGCCGATGGCGCATTAAACCCCTTTAATATCTCAAACGTACAAGCTGAAGGCGTTTTCTTTAGCGGTGGCTTCGGTCACGAATATATTCAATATGCTGCTGACATTTTTGGTGAAATCCACCCTGGTAGCACCATGTCAGTGGAAGGCATCCAGCGTGTCGGCGAAAGACTTCGCCCACGTATTATTTCTGGCGATGCGCCTGATGTTATTGACAATAGTGGTGCTGGTAACTTAGACACGGCTGCTTTAGTCGCAGAAGGTGAACTCTTAGACCTTGCACCCCTAATGAACGCCCCTGCACTTGATACGCCAGGTAAAACTTTTGCTGAAACCCTTTTCCCTGGCTCACAAGCGTCTGGGCTCTTTGACGGTGTTCAGCGTTATGTCAACATTGCCTTTACAGTATTTGGTCTATGGAACAGCAAAACCCTGTTTGAAGAAAAAGGCTGGGTTTATCCTGCTACCTGGGATGAAATGCTGGCGCTATCTGAAACAATCAAATCAGCAGGCATTGCACCGTTTACCTATCAAGGTAAGTACCCTCAGTACATGATATTTGGCGTGCTCGAGCCTATGGTTGAAAAACTCGGTGGCGTTGAGGTTTGGAAAGCTGTTGACAACCTTCAAGACGGTGCTTGGGAAAATCCAGCTATTCTTACTGCTTTAAATAACATGAAAGCTCTTTATGACAATGGCTATATCATGGACGGTACTGAAGGTTTAACCCATACTGAATCACAGGCTGAATGGCTACAAAACAAAGCCGCCTTTATCCCTTGTGGAACCTGGCTTGAAAACGAAATGCGCACCGTTACCCCAGAGGGCTTTGACATGGTTATTAATCCTGTTCCTGCCGATGATGCAGCTAAACTTAGCTGGATTGACGCAAGCTCTGGTGAGCCGTTCATGGTCTTTGCTAATGGTAAAAACCCTGAAGCAGGTATGGAGCTATTACGTTGCTTACTCTCTAAAGAAAGCGCCAAGTGGTTTGCCCAAAATGTGGGTTCCATTATGCCCGTTGTGGGCGGTGCTGAAGGCGTAGAGCTAAGTTCAGCAATGACCTCTGCTCTAGCAGCCGTATCAAATGCCGGTGATCATATCCTCGAGCGCCCTTCATTTAGTACCTGGTATTCAGACATAAACGAAGAAGCCAAGAATAGCATGGGTGCTTTGCTTACAGGTCGCGCTACCGCTGAAGAGTTTATTGAACGTGTACAAGGGGTTGCTGATGATGTTAAAGCAGACCCAGATATTACCAAGTACGAACGTTCCTAAGTTTTCTTAAAACCTTTTCTATGGGGCAGGTAATAACCTGCCCCAACTGGAGCATTTATGCACCGACAAAAATACCGCCTTATTATTCCCTTTTTAGCCCCAGCGCTAATTCTTTATGGCACGTTTGTCTTATATCCTTATATTCAAGCTATGTATATTGCCTTTACCAGCTGGAAAGGCTTAAGAAAAGCACCACGCTTTGTCGGTCTTGATAATTTTCAGAAACTCCTTAGTGATGATCACTTTTGGAATGCGCTCTATCACAACGCAATATATGTCATTACCCTTCCTATTCTTACTTTAGGGCTTGCCTTATTTTTAGCTTTTATGATTACGCAAAAAGTTCGTTTTAGCAGCTTTTACCGTGTCACTTTTTTCTTTCCCCAAGTTATGTCTGTGGTTGCCATTGGTATTTTATGGAGCTTTGTTTATCATCCCAGTATCGGTATTTTAAATTCTTTTCTTAAACTTATAGGCATTGGGAATCCACCGGTTTGGCTTGGTGACCCTCATACTGCCCTGGGTGCTATCGCAGCTGTAACCGTGTGGCAAGCAGCTGGTTTTTACATGGTTATTTTCATGGCTGGTATGCAGTCTATCCCAAGCTCTTATTACGAAGCAGCTGCTTTAGATGGTGCAAAACGGGGAGATATTTTCTTTAAAATAACCTTACCCTTGCTATGGGAAACGACCCGATCAGCACTTGTATTTATAGTCATCAATGCCATGAATATGTTTGGCATCACCTTTACTATGACGATAGGCGAGGCAGGACCAGATCTTTCTACAGATGTCTTGTCTACCTTACTCTACCGTGAAGCCTTTACACATAGCCGCTTTGGTTACTCCACTGCGATTGCAATGGCTTATTTCATCATTGTCATGTTTCTTTCTTTTGTGCTTATGAGGCTAACGCGTCGTCAAACTATCGAGTTTTAGGAGGGTCTATGGTTAATCAGGAAAGTCGTTTAAATAGTCTCATTACTCAACTTATTTTGGGCATATGGGCTATCGCAGTTATTTTCCCCATGCTTTGGATGATCTTTAGCTCTTTCAAAACCGATCAGGAATTATTTTTCAGCCCTTGGGCTGCCCCCAAAGAACTGCAATGGGATAATTTTGCTCGAGCCTGGACAAATGCCCATGTAGGAGACTTTTTCTTTAATACGCTCTTGGTGGTCATTCCCGCCTTACTCTTAACCCTAATTATCTCAGCAATGGCTGCCTATGTTTTAGCGCGTTTTGAGTTTTTAGGCAATCGGGCGGTTTTTTATCTATTTCTAGCAGGCATGCTCTTCCCTGTTTTTCTAGCCCTTGTTCCACTTTTTTCTTTGGTGAATAATCTCGGTTTGCTGAATACGTTTGTCGGTCTTATTTTGGTTTACGTGGCCTATTCACTACCGTTTACCATCTTCTTTTTAACAGGGTTTTTCAAAACTCTTCCCTCAGAACTTGAGGAAGCTGCAATCATTGATGGGGCTAATGAGTATCAGGTTTTCTTTAGAGTTATGCTTCCTTTAGCGGCACCTGGCCTTATAAGCATGGGGATTTTTAACTTTCTAGGTATGTGGAATCAGTACATTTTACCTTTAGTCTTGGTCACTAAAGAAGAAAAATATGTTCTTTCGCAGGGGCTCTATTTTATGCTTGCCAAGCAATTTTATCAGAATGACTGGAGTGCGCTGTTTGCTGCACTCACCATCATTATGGTACCAACTTTGATTGTATACATCATCTTCCAGAAACAAATTCAAAGTGGCTTAACGACCGGCGCTCTAAAAGGCTAAATCTTATCGCTGACTAAGCTCGAGCCTGCATGACTGGAAAGGGGAGTAAAGTGCAAACAGGTATAGAACACTATTTTGAGACTGCTTTTAAGCAACTTAATAATGGACTCGCGTCTCAACTATCTGCCATGCAAGCGGTCGCAGACCTCTGGAGAAGCGCCATTGAAAACGATCACTTACTTTACGCCTTCGGCTCCGGGCACTCGAGATTTATAGCTGGGGAACTCTATTTTAGAGCCGGGGGTTTAGCCAATGTCATGATGATACATGACCCAAGTGAAGGCAGTGCAGAAAGGCTCGAGGGTTTTGCCGAAACGTTTATGGGCAACTATGCGATTGAAACAGGTGACTTGCTTTTGGTTGTTTCTAATTCGGGTATTAACCCCTTACCTATCGAAGTAGCTTTAATTGGAAAAGCGCAAGGCGCAAAAATTATCGCCTTGACAAATCTTAAGCAGTCAACAAAAGCCAGCTCGAGACACTCCTCAGGGAAAAAGCTTTATGAATGTGCAGACCTTATTTTGGATAACTGTGGTTCTGAGGGGGATGCAGCCTTGGCTGTTCCAAACCATGCTTTTAAGGTAGGGCCAACATCTACGCTTACAGGTGTTGCCATCCTTAACGCCATTGTCACACAAACCGCTTTTAATCTTGCCTCAGTTGGCAAAAAACCTCCTGTTTTGATCAGTGCTAATCTTGCTCAAGGGGATGATCATAATCAGACCATGGTAGACGCTTACTGGTCACGCCTGGCAGCGTTTCCCTTACGTAAAATTAAGAGTGGTTAAGGAGTTTTATGAATGTAGTGCTTATTGGTGGGAGTGGCATTGTAGGTTCTCTGGTCACCCCTTATTTTAAAGAAAAACACCTGCTCAAAATTTTTGATTTGCGCCCTCCACAAGATACTAGCCTTAACTATTTTCATGGCAGTATTACCGATCATGAGGCCGTCTTAAAAGCGATCAAAGGCATGGATGCTCTCGTCTATATGGCGATGGGAAGCCTTGATTGGAATGAATGGCCTGGAACCAATTCAGGTTTTGATGCCAATGTTAAAGGCTTACACTTTGCCCTTAAAGCTGCGGCTGCTGAAGGTATCACGCAAGCTGTTTATTGCAGCAGCATGTCAGTTTATGCCAATTTGCATAACCGCTATTTTTTTGATGAAGAGATCAGCCCTGACGAAACCAATCTTTACGGCTTTACCAAGTGGCTAGGCGAAGAGGTTTGCAAAAATGCCTGTAGGCGATGGGGTATGAATATAAGTGCCCTAAGACTTTGCTTACCCACTGCTCGAGAAAAATGGCTCTCGGAAACCAAAGCAGGCACACCAACAATAGCAACTGTCGATGAAGATGTAGCCAAAGCGATGCTTTCTGCACTCGAGCTAAAAGCTGGCTTCCAGAGCTTTATGATTAGTGGCGATTATGAACAAAAAATCATGAACATGGCAAAGGCCAAGCGCTTGCTGGGCTGGGAGCCCAAAGCACGCCCTATTCAGTAAATCTATAAAACTCTAAAGGGAGGTATCATGCCAAGACAAATTTTTAATCGAGCAATTAGTAACGCCAGCGTACCGCTTTCAGTTGCTGTACGTGGTGGTGACACGGTATACATTTCAGGTCAGGTTCCTACCGATAGCCAGGGAAACATCGTTGGTTCAAACATAACCGAGCAAGCCCATCAGGTCTTTAAAAATTGTAAGGCGGCGCTCGAGCTTGCTGAGGCAAGTTTTGATGATGTCGTAAAGGTTAATGTTTACCTGACTGATGTCAATTACTTTGCCGCCATGAATGAAGTGTACAAACAGTATTTTCCTAGTATGCCCCCTGCCAGAACCACCGTAGGCACACCTCTCGCCCGTCTAGGTCTCCTTATTGAAATTGACATGATTGCCTACGCGCCTAAGTAACCCTAATGCACATTAAAGATTTAGATACTCCCGTACCTGTCATTGATTTAGATAGGGTTGAGCGCAATATTGACAAATTACAAAGCTATCTTGATAAGCACGGCATAAAATCAAGACCCCACATCAAAACCCATAAACTACCAATACTCGCTTATAAACAGTTAGAGGCAGGTGCCGTCGGTATCACCTGTCAGAAACTTTCTGAAGCTACGGTCATGGCAGCTGTTGGCATTAAAGACATTCTTATTACTTACAACCTTATCGGCAAGAAAAAAGTCGAGCCATTGGCGCAACTAGCAAGGCAAGTGACATTATCCATTGCAATAGATAATGAGCTAGCCCTAAAAACAATTGCAGAGGCTGCAAAGTTGGCAGAAAAAACCATCAAACTACTCATTGAGTTTGAATCTGGAAACTTGAGAGTCGGTGTACAAACACCTGAGGAAGCGCTCGAGCTTGCCCAACAAATTAAGCAACAACCCTTCCTAAGCTTTGAAGGATTGATGACCTACCCTTGTGGTGCAGAAGCTGGCAGGTTTATCGCAGAGGCAAAAAAGCTATTTGATAAGGCTGGCATGCCTATAAACACCGTTTCAGCAGGTGGCACACCCAACATGTATCGGGTTCATGAAGTTGCAGGCGTCACCGAATTACGAGCTGGCACATATATTTATAATGATCGCAATATCGTTGGAAGTGGCGCAGCTAGTTTTGATGACTGTGCGCTTCATGTTCATGCGACTGTCATTAGTCGCCCAACCGTTGACCGCGCAGTGATTGATGCAGGCTCAAAAACATTAAGTAGCGATCAAATTAATCCGAGCTATGGGCAGGGTCACGGCTACATCCTTGACTACCCAGAGGCAGTTATAAGAAAGCTCAATGAAGAACACGGCATTATCGATTTAGCTGCTTGTAAAGACAAACCCAAGCTGGGCGAAGTCTTGCGTATCATCCCTAATCATGTTTGTGTCGTAACCAATTTACATGATGAAGTTGTTGTACATAGAAATGGCGTAATTGAAGGCACCTGGCCTGTTTGGGCACGAGGGAAAACGAGATAAGAATTTTTAGAAAACCGTAGGATGTGCTTTGCACATCAGGAAGGAGCAAGATGGCTTTTAAAGTAAAAAAACGCGGCAAAATCACTTACTATTATGAGGGCGATGAGCCTGTCTTATCTGCGATGGTAACCGAAGTACTGCCTGATGGTGACCTGCGTATTCATTTTTCTGGCTTAACAGGTGGACACTCAGCCACCAACGTTTTAAAGCTTGACACCGTTACGACTATGGAACCTGAGATTGAAGTACCCCTGGTCTTTAAATGCTGGGAAAAATGGCTCATTGATGCGGGCATCTGCGAAAAAATCGCCGATGTTGACTTTATCGAAATCCATGCATTTGGCGCACAACCCAAATCACCTAGCCCACTTGCTGATCCCGCAGGTTATCGCAGAGAACAAGAGCGCGTTCGTACCGCTTACGCCAAAGCCTACCGAACCTTTTTCAAAGAGCAATGCCCTGATAATGGTGTACCCGCCAGATTTACGGTACATGTTGTTGATTTTCCTGATGAGGCAGCATCTTATGAGTTTTATGGGGTCGCGCTATTGCAGAGAAATAGAGACTAGCAAATTCTCTTAATCCCCCCCTTTGAGAACAGGTAGAGGTTAAGTAACCCTCTCCTTTATAAAGGAGGGATGGGGAGGATTAAAAACAGAAAAGTTCAGCAAACCCCTAGATGAATTCATTACCATAAACTTTCCAATTAAACAGAACTCGAGGCAGATATGGAAAACAAAACCTACGATCTACTGATAAAAAACGGTCATCTGATTGACCCCAAAAACAAAATCGATCAAAAAAGAGATGTGGCGATTAAAGGCGATAAAATCGCTCGAGTCGCTCCTGACTTAAACCCTGCCGATGCGGCAAAAGTTGTTGATGCCTCGGGTCTTTACATCACACCTGGCCTCATTGACATTCATGTACATGTCTACCACACACGTGAACCTGAAGGTTTAAGCGTGATGGCCGATTTTCACTCGTTTCGCTCGGGTGTTACGACGATGGTCGATACAGGAACTGCAGGTGCCAAGCACTTTTTGCACTTCAAGCGAACCGTTATCGATCAAGCCAAAACGCGCATTTTTGCTTATATCAACATTGTGAAATCAGGCATGATTGGCCCCTTTGAGCAAGACCCTGAGGAGTTTGACCCTGAGTTGGCTGCGTCTATTGTGTTGGCTTATCCAGAAACCTGTGTCGGCATAAAAACGGCGCACTACTGGACCAAAGAACCTTTTGATGCAGAACACACGCCCTGGTTAGCCATAGATAAATCGCTCGAGGCTTCTGCCCTTTGCAAAAAACCCCTGATGGTTGATTTCTGGCCTCGCCCAGAGCGCCCATACCCAGAACTCTTGAAGAAAATGCAACCTGGCGATATTCACACCCATGTCTTTGCACAACAATTCCCCGTGTTAGATGAAAATAAGAAACCCCAAAAATACCTTTTTGAACAGCAAGAACGCGGCATAGTTTTTGACCTAGGTCACGGAGCAGGTAGCTTCTGGTTTAGGCAAGGTGTACCTGCTATGCAGGGAGGCTTTACGCCCAACTCAATCAGTACAGATTTACATATTGGCAATATAAATGGTCCTGTGGTTGACATGATTACTACGATGTCAAAAATGCTGATTATTGGTATGCCCTTACAGGAAGTTATTTACCGCTCTACCGTAACGCCTGCCGAAGAAATTGGTCACCCAGAACTTGGTCACTTAAGTGAGGGTGCGGTGGCTGATGTGGCACTTTTAAGGCTCGAGCGTGGAGACTTCTCTTATACCGACTGTGGTCGCGCCAAAATGAAAGGTGAGCAAAAACTCTCCTGCGCTATGACCGTGCGTGCAGGCACTATCGTTTACGACCCCGAAGGCTTCAGTATGCCTCTCTGGGAAGAAGCGCCACAAGCTTACTGGGAGATACGAAATTGAGTAACTATCAATCTTTAGGCATTCGCCCAATTATAAATGCTTTTGCAACCCTCACCAAATTGGGTGGCTCTATTATGCCCCCTGAAGTTGTTCAGGCGATGCAAGACGCCTCGAATTGCTTTGTTGATCTGCATGAATTGCAGCGCAAAGTGGGTGAGCGTCTAGCCGAACTTACCCAAAATGAAGCCGCTTACGTCAGCAGTGGCGCGGCAGCAGGTTTGCTACTGGCTACCGCCGCCTGTGTCGCAGGCAAAAACCCCGAGCTGATTGAACGTTTTCCTCATCTGGATGGCCTCAAAAATGAAGTTATCGTGCAGCATTCACACCGCAACGGCTATGACTACGCGGTACGTGAAACAGGTATCAAGCTGATAGAAATTGGCACGATGGATGGCACCAGTGAAGCTAATTTAAGACAAGCACTCAGCGATAAAACCGCAGCTATATTCTGGTTTCAAGGTGCTATGAATAAGCCTTCAGAGTTAGCGCTTGAAAAAGTTATTGCAATAGCTAATCAGCATGATATACCTGTCATTGTCGATGCGGCGGCTCAGCTTCCACCTGTTGAGAATTTATGGAAATTTACCAAAATGGGCGCAGCGCTCGCCGTTTTTAGTGGGGGTAAAGACCTATCAGGGCCACAGTCATCTGGCTTAGTACTCGGGCGTAAAGATTTGATCGAAGCCATCCGTATGCACGGCGCACCCAATCATGCGGTTGGTCGCCCGATGAAAGTAGGCAAAGAGGAATTGATGGGCTTGCTCACCGCGGTTGAACGTTATTTAAAACTTGACCATGCAGCAAGAGCTAAGCTCTTTGAAGATAGAGTCAAATTCTGGAATGAGGGTTTAAGTAGTATCGAGGGGGTAACGGTAACAAGGGATTATCCTAATGAAGCAGGACAACCCGCCCCCAGAACGATGGTGAGCTTTTCAAACAAATTCAACAAAGATGAGATTATCCAAAACCTTTGGGAGGGTGAGCCTTGCATAGCGGTTGCCCCCACGAGTGGTAACGGCATCCTGTTAAACCCTATGACCTTAAATGAGGGCGAGCCAGAAATTGTCTTACAAAGGCTTAAAGAGGTACTGGCTTGAGTAGCCTAAAGCTGGGCACACTCAGCATCATGGCAGCAGATTTGGGGCCAGAAAACCCTCTACCGCCCCTGGTCAATGAGCGAGAGCTTCATGAAGTAAGCTACGCTGAAGGTGTACCTCAGGACATGCTCGAGCAAATTGCTTACGGTCATTTGCCCAACATCTTGCCTTATACGATTCAGGATGGCTACACTCGTCACCGTTACGAGCAAAAGCTAAAAGTCGCCATTCTAGAAAACGAAACCCTTAAAGCTACTTTTTTGCTTGACTATGGCGGTCGCCTCTGGTCACTCTTACATAAACCAAGTGGGCGTGATCTGGTCACGGTTAACCCTGTTTTTCAACCCGCCAACCTTGCGCTTCGCAACGCCTGGTTTAGTGGTGGGGTTGAGTGGAATATTGGCACCATTGGTCACACACCCTTTACCTGCTCACCGATGTTTGCAGCCCAGGTCACAGCCGCAGATGGCACACCCATTTTGCGGCTTTACGAGTGGGAACGCATAAGGCAAGTGCCTTATCAGCTTGATTTTCACCTGCCTGATGACTCAGACATGCTTTATGTTCATGCGCGTATCCTCAACCCCCATGAACATGATGTGGCTATGTACTGGTGGTCAAACATTGCGGTGCCTGAATCGGAAGACACGCGGGTAGTAGTACCTGCCGACAAAACTTACCGCTTTGCTTATCACAAAGAGCTGAACATCTTGCCTGTTCCCGAGTTTGATGGTGAGGACAGAAGCTATACCAGCATCAGCAAACGGGCAGTTGACTATTTCTTTCACCTGGAAGATGGGCAACGCCCCTGGATAGCTGCACTTAATGGCGAAGGAACAGGCCTGGTTCAAACGTCTACTGACCTACTCAAGGGTCGCAAACTCTTTCTGTGGGGTACTGGTCAGGGCGGAAAACACTGGCAGGATTTCTTGTCTGAGCCTGACCATCCTTATCTGGAAATACAAGCAGGATTAGCTCGCACCCAGCTCGAGCATCTTCGTATGCCCGCGCAAACCGAGTGGGATTGGCTCGAGGCCTACGGACTCATGGAAGCTGACCCAAAAGCCATTCATGGTGATGACTGGGCGAAAAGTCGCGCAGAAGTAGAGAGTCGGCTCGAGCGCAACCTTCCAAGAGCAGGCATGAACTTAGAGCTAGAAAAAGCAAGAAGCTGGCAAGACCAAATACCTGATGAGATTTTGCATATGGGTTCAGGTTGGGCTTATCTTGAGGAAAAACGCCGTAGCCAAAACCACGAAAAAGCCTTTGCACCAAAAGGACTCATTTTCCCCGAAACGTCGCTAGAAGAAGCTCAAACGCCATGGCTCGAGCTCCTTGAAACAGGTGAATTCCCCAAAACCTTTGATGAAACTAAACCTTCTTTCATGGTGCAAAAAGAGTGGCGAGAAAGGCTCGAGGCGTCGCTAGCAAAAGACTCAGATAACTGGACAGCCCATTTGCAACTTGGCATTATGCAGTCCTATCAGGGAGAAATTGCCAAAGCCAAAAGCTCTTGGCAAACTTCGCTAAATTTACAAGATAATGCCTGGGCACACCGCAATCTTGCTGTTTTAGAAAGTGAAGCTGGAAAGCCGGAAAAAGCAGCCGAGCACCTCAAAAAAGCCCAAAAGCTAAAACCCAAACTCATACCCCTTGCAGTAGAGTTAGGCACTGCGATGTTAAAGGCTGGGCAAACTAAAGACTGGCTCGAGCTTTGTCAAACCCTTGCCCCTGAGGTAAAAGACCACGGGCGCATTAGGTTTATAGAAGCGCAAGCCGCACTCAAGGAAACAGAGCTAGCAATCGTCGAGGCGTTCTTTGCAGATAATGTTGTCATAGCTGATTTACGCGAAGGCGCAACCCAACTGACCGACCTCTGGTATGACTACCATGCAGTCAGGCTCAGCCAAAAAGAAGGCGTAGCTGTAGATGAAGCTTTAAAACAACGTGTAGAAAAAGAGTTTCCGATTCCTGAACAATTTGATTTTAGAATGCTCGAGTCTTAGCTCGAGCATTTAAGTCATCTGATGTATTAATTTCATGTGTGCTTAAATCTACTGTTCAGATTGCTAGACTCGGACTCCGATGCAGCACTACGCTAGAATTCCCACGCAACAAAACGACTCCCAGCCAAATAAACCATAGGGTTTGACCCATTCCAAACAGTCCTACCAAGACATTAAGAACTGGAACAGTCGAAAGAATACCTAGCACACCAACCAATAATCCAAGATAGTTTAGCCATTTGGGAAGCTCAGCTACTTGCAAGGCAGCCAAACTTAAGAGCAGCATTAGTAAACCACCTAAAATTTCACCATTTGCAA
>JAHEBB010000371.1 GCA_024642575.1 Trueperaceae bacterium
CAAGATAGCCGCATCCCGATAGACGGTGAAATCTGGAATCTGCCTTATTTAGAAGGTATTGCCGAGGACTACGTGAGTGCAACAGCCTTGGTCAAATCTCATGTCAATAAAACAGGTCAGATGCTCTCAGGCAAAGAGCTTGCAGATCTTGCCAGGGCAAAAGATAAAGTGGCACAAACGACCTTTACTGAAATGGGTGAGCACTTTGCAAAGGTGCTCGAGCCCCTCATCCAAAACTTTGAACCTGATACTCTGGTTTTAGGCGGCAATTTAGCAAGAGCCTTTGACTTGTTTAGCAAACCCTTAGAGAGGTTTAGAAACGTAAACTGCCAGATTAGTCAACACTTTGAACAGGCCGCCCTTTTTGGTGCTGCTGCCCTTTAGCCAAAACCAAAGGAGGGTATGAGTGTCTTGGGCAATCCTTTTCAATTACCCATCAGTCCGCGTTTGCGCAAGAACTCGTCCCCAATTTCCCCGGCAGGATTTGCTTTACTGGGGAGTCCAGATAAGACTTCCTCAAAGTCACCATAAATACTGTAAAGCCTTTGTAATTCTTTAACTGGTTCAGGGTGGTCATCTACACGCAAATCAATTTTGGCGTAGTCTTCGGTGTCTACTATATAAAGGGCTGAAGATTGTTTGCCGCGTTTATCTCCGCCAGCGGCTTGGGCTGCCTCAAGGCATTGCAGTAAGCGCTCGGCAAGGGGTTGACCTTCAGTTTCTTCAAAGACTCGAGCCAGTTCATCTACTACTTTGCCATTCGCAAGCATATTGCCAGCCGCAGCAAAATTATTGCCTATCTTGTGACCACACCAGCCGTCACAGGCTTCACCCGTATGGGCGGCACTGCGCCCAGTTGCATCAACAATCGCTAACTGTCTTAGTTCAGGTCTTGGGTCTTTGGCTAAAGAAGCTTGCAGGGCTTCCTCGGCGGATGCGCCCTTTGCTAAGTGATCGAGCATCCAGAATTTATGATACGGGTTGACAAAAGCCTGGCTAGAGCAAGCCCCAAGACCAGCCTTGGCATTGGGTGCGAGTGAGCCAACAGCTAGAAATTTGGTGGTAATCGCTACACCCATTTGCCCGCTTTGGGCGCATCTGGCTGAAATCGAAAAGGTTGCTAAACGAGCGGGGGTTTTCATACGTATCTCCTTTATTCAAGTACGGTTTTGGGGTCAAGAGCATCGCGCAAACCATCGCCAATAAGGTGAAGAGCAAAAACAGTTAAAAAAATCGCCAATCCAGGAAAAAGCGTCCACCACGGGGCCTCGAGCATATACTGCCGCCCAAAACTTAGCATCGAGCCCCAGCTAGGGTCAGGGGGTTGGGTGCCCAGCCCTAAAAAAGATAGGGCCGCTTCAACCAAAATAGCAAAGGCCATTGCTAAAGAAATTTGTACAATCACCGCGTCCAGCGCATTAGGAATGATGTGGCGAAAAATGATGCCAGCAGAACGCACGCCTAAACTTTGCGCCGCTTCAACATAATCCTGATTGCGCACCACCAGAATACTTGCCCTGGTAATGCGGGCAAAAATGGGAATGTAAACGATGCCAACTGCAATCATGACATTAAAAGTAGAGGGCCCCAAGACAGCCATGATGGCAATAGCCAATAAAACAGCAGGAAAGGCAAATAAAATATCAGTAATGCGCATGAGTAACGAGTCAAGAAAACCGCCAAAATAACCTGCCAGAATACCCATTAACATCCCTGCACTCGTGGCGATAGAAACGGCAACCAGCCCGACTTGCAAAGAAATGCGACTGCCAAAAATGATGCGTGAAAAAATATCGCGCCCTAAATCATCCGTACCAAAAAAATGCTGCAAGGTAGGTGGCTCGAGCCTTGCACGAATGTTTGACTTAATAGGGTCATAAGGGGCAAGCCAGGGAGCAAAGAGGGCACAAACTAGCAAGAGAAGAATGATAGCAACACCAAGCACTGCCAAATGGTTGCGGCTAAACCGTTTCCTGAATTTATGAAAGCCGCTCACGCTGCTTCCTCACTTATACGAATACGCGGATTTACCCAGGTATAAAGGACATCGACAATAAGATTACTCAAGACAAAAACGAGCGCGTTGATGAGTACGACTGCCATAACCACAGGATAATCGCGCTGATTTATAGCAGTGAGTGCCAGCCAGCCAATCCCAGGCCAGGCGAAGACTTGCTCAATAATGACTGAGCCGCCCAGCGCATAACCAATTTGCAAACCCAAAACGGTGATGGTAGGAATCAGGGCATTCCGTAAGGCGTGATGCAAAACAACTCGATTTTCTGAAAGGCCCTTGGCTCTTGCCGTGCGTATATAATCTTGCCCGATGACCTCGAGCATCGACGAGCGGGTAAAGCGCATCAGCGCCCCAATATTAAAAAGCCCCAGAGCGAGTGCAGGTAAAACCAGATGTTTAAAATACTTTCCGATGCCAGCCGCCCAGGGTGAGCGACCCGAAGCAGGAAACCAGCCCAGATAAAGCGAAAAGACTAGAATCAGCAAAATCGCAAACCAAAAATCTGGCATACTGATGCCAAAAAGGCCAAACGAGGTAAAGGCATGATCCGCAGCGGTATTGCGTTTAATCGCTGTCAAAATGCCAATTGGAATAGCTAGTAGCGTTGAAAAAAGTAAGGCGGCTACTGTTAGCTCGAGCGTTGCTGGAAAGCGCTGCCGTACAAGTTCTGCGACAGGTTTTTTACTCTGATAAGAAACCCCTAAGTCGCCCTGAAAGATGTTACCAAGCCAGATACCATACTGAACATACCAGGGTTTATCTAAACCCAGTGCCTTGCGAATGCGTGCAACTTCAACAGGGGTAGCCTGCACCCCCAAAATAGAAGTCGCTGGGTCACCTGGGGTTAGTCTAAGCAGTAAAAAAGTAGTGAGGGAAACGCCAAGAAGCACAGGAACAAGTAGAAACAGGCGCTTAATAATATAGGTGGTCACAGTTTATCCTTGCTTGGTTCACCTAAATGGTTTTTAGTAATAATTAGCATTGCTTCTGACTTTATTGCTAAAAGGGGCAAACAACTGTTTGCCCCTACGAGACTACATAGCTTTATAAAGACGTCTTACTGGTCAATCCAGACATCCTTAAAGGTCATGTCTTCACGGCCTGTCATGACAAAGCCTTTGACATTGCTGGCACTTGCCATGATGGACTCGTTATAAACGATATGTACCATCGGAGCTTCTTTAATCAAGGTATCTTGAATCTGATAGTAAAGCGCTTTTCGCTCCTCTTGGCTCGAGGCTTTACGAGCATCTTCAAGCATTTTGTCTAATTCAGGGGTACTATAGCGCCAGAGATTAAAGACCTCGCCGCTATGGTGCCACTGATAAAAGAAATCATCCGGATCCATACCCCCTGAAATAAGCACGATTTCTGTGTCAAAATCACCTTTGGAAACAACTTCATCAATCCAGGTTGACCACTCGAGCTGAATGATTTCAAAGTTGACACCAATTTCCCTGCCTGCTTCAGCAATTAACTCTGCCATCTTGATTTCTAAAGGATAGGTCGGGCTTACTTTAATCGTGGCGCTAAAGCCATCTGGATAACCTGCTTCAGTAAGAAGCTCTTTGGCTTTGGCAGGGTCATAGGTATAGGTATTGGCAATCGCTGGGTTAAATGCCCAATGCGATTCAGGGATGGCAATCTGTGCAGGTTGGGCGTGACCTTCAAAAATAGCTTCAGCAATCGCTTCACGATCAATCAAGTAGCCCATTGCTTGACGCACCAGCGCATTGTCAAAGGGTGGCTTGTTTACGTTAAAACCAAAGTGGTCGCGCACAACGCCCAGGGTACGGTAAACCGTTAGATTTGTGTCTTGCTCGAGCTTTGCTACATCTTTATAGGGCACATTGCTGATGAAATTTAGCCCACCTGTTTGCAACTCAACTAACTTGGTAGCATCTTCAGGAATAGGTCTGTAAACAACTGCATCAAGGTAGGGTTTACCATTATCCCAATAATTGGCAAAGCGCTCTAAAGTGATGTGATCGCCCGAAATCCATTCCTTAAAGGCAAAAGGTCCTGTACCAACCAGATTTTGCTCAACATCGATACTTTCATCGTTAGGGATAATCCAGAGTTGCTCGAGCTTGCTCAAAAACGCACCAAAAGGATACGCTAATTTAAAGACAACCGTGTTTTCATCGGGTGCTTCGATAGCTTCGACCATGGTAAAGCTCGAGGCATCTGCCGCTGGAAAATCAGGATTCATGATGCGGTTATAAGAGTAAATAACATCCGCAGAGGTAAAGGGCTGACCATTGTGAAAAGTAACGCCCTGACGCAAGTTAAACGTATAGGTTAGACCATCTTCAGAAATTGTCCAATCCGTTGCCAGCTCTGGCTCCATCGCATCAAGATTGGCGTTAGGTGTCACTAATGACTCTACGATATTTTGATAGACCTGATTACCTACAATTGTAACACTTTGATGGGGATCAATGGTGTCTATTTCTCCGTGCAGAGCAACGGTGAGCGTACCACCATACTTGGGTTCCTGAGCAAACACAAAGCCCAATGCAACCACTATGAGTACTATAAACACACGAGTGTTCTGACCTACCAACCTCATACCTACCTCCTAAAAGTTTTGTATCGCGTCTAAGTCTACAGGGTCATTATAAATCTAGCAATCCTAGTGCTTGATTCTTAGATACTTTAAAAAGCATCACCACAAATCAAACTGAATACCAACACGCCTTTTATTTTCAGAACTTTCCACCGCACCCAAAACCATTGCCAAACTCTTAATGTTATCGGTACAAATGGTTTCGGGGGTTCTGCCTTGAAGTAATGCTTCGGTAAAAGCTTGAATAGCACCTACATGACCTGCGCCAAACGCATCGGCCTTTTGGCTCTCCACCTCCAAAGGTTTATATGAAGATAAAAAACCCGAGGCGTCATCAACCAACTCGGCTTTAAACCCATCTGCCCCATTCCAGCTTAGGCTGCCTTTCGTACCAATAATGCGCCACTCGCTTTCCCAAGTGGTACGAAGCCCCTCGGCGCACCAGCTACCACGGTAATTAAAGACCACGCCACCCGTCATTTCAAAAATAGCAATAGCTGAGGCGTCTTGATCATACCAGGAGCCTTTGGGGTTCCATTCGTAACAGTAAACTGCTTCAGGGTCTTTTTGGCTAAGAAAACGCGCCGCATCAAAGGTATGAATCGCCATGTCTTTGACCAAAATGTGTGCCATGTGATCACGAAACCCCCCAAACCTTGCGCCAATAAAAAAGTCGGCGTGAATGGTTGTAATGTCGCCTAAAACCCCTGATTGTAAAAAGGCTCTAAGACTCCGAATATTGGCGTCATAACGGCGGTTTTGCATAACGGCATAAACTTTGCCAGCATCTTTTGCGGCCTTGACCATTTCCTTTGCTTCGGTCAAAGAATCCGCCATAGGCTTTTCACCAAAAACATGACAACCTGCTTTTAGGGCAGTCAGCGTAACGTCATAGTGCGCTTGGGGAATAGTACAG
>JAHEBB010000372.1 GCA_024642575.1 Trueperaceae bacterium
GAAGCTATAGTCAAACGTTTCAGGATAGCCCCAAACCTGTCGGGCAAGGTTGGTAATTAAGGTTAAACCCAGCATAAGTCCAAGGAAAATCCAGATTTGACGTTGTTTCATAGTATGCTCTTTAGAGTCTAGCAAGTTGCATTATGTGAGAGTTTAAGAGGCTCGAGCTTTGATAAACTTCACACCTAGTATTTACCAAAGTCTGCTAAAAACTAGGGCCAAAAATCGTGCCACGCATTTCCATGGGCTGCGCCAAAATCAAAATGCCCAGGGCTGTAAAGATGAGCACATAAATGAGCATGGGCCACATAGCTAGTACCCCGTTACGTCCAAAGTCGCGCAGAGCAATACGAATGCTTAAGTAGGCTGCCATTAGTGCATATATACCCGTAAAACCAGCGGTAAGGGGGAAAAGCCAGCGAGAGGGGACAAACTGAGAAAGTTTCCAATTGGGGTCAATATTAAAGCCTCGGTAGCTAAAAAAGTTTTGAAATACTGGGATGATACTTAGAGCACCCGTTAAAAAATGAAATAGATAGTGTGCTCCCCAAAAACCAACACCAAGGGCTACGGTTACATATCCCCAGCGCTGAAAGGCTTGCCAGGGTTTTACTTTTGCACCTCCAAGCAAGTCTGCAAGGACAGCAAAGCCTAAACTAAGGCTGATACCAACTACCGCTACCGCTAGAAAAAAGATGCTAAGAACGATAAATTCATTTTCGGTATTGAGTGCCTTGGCAAAAGTCTGAGCTATAGCAAAATAAGGCCCGATCATGGCAATTGCATTCATGAGCCCATAATAGGTAAGCAGGACACCCATGATCATAACAGCGAGTCGGCCGCGTTTTAACCAGGGTTGCCTTGTCCACTCCCAGCCAGGACTCCGAACGGTTAGAGCCACATTGTCATAGGGGCAGGCTCTTACACAGTTAAAGCAGTTGGTGCAGTCCATATTGCTCTGAATGCTTGGTACAAAAAGCTCGGTTTCACAGCCAGGGAAAAAACCTGTGCCATTAGGATGCGTAATTGCTGAAGTTGGGATAAAGTTAACTTGTTTGTTGCCGTTGGTCTGTAGAGGCAAAACAGCAGGTATGGATGCTACCGTTTCAGCCGAATAGCGACCTTGTAAACAAGGTTTATGCTCACAACTTCGGCAAACGTCATGATTGATGGCCGTTATTTGGCTAGGCGATGCACTTGATAAGACAAAATTAAAATTACCTAGTGGGCAAACATAGCGGCAAAAGGTTCCAGCTTTAAAGAGCGTATCTATGACCAGCGCTGCACTAAAATAGCCTACCGCAAGCCAGGCCGTGAGCCAGGGGCTTGCCCAAAGATCAAAATATTCGTAACTGAAAAAATATAAAAATAAGAAGACCACAACAAAATATTTATTTCTGAGGGTTTTGGGCCAGTCAAACTTTTTGGGTAAGAGGCGCTCGAGCCTTTTTGTTGCCCCTCTGGTAAGCATGAGGGGACAAGCCGCACAAAAGGCATTCCCAAAGACTGCCAATGCAATGACCACAAGACCTCGGTAGTGTAACCAGACGCTGGTCGTTGCAATATTACGCGGCGCAAGCTGCCTTCCGGTAAAGCCATCAACGATGGCAAAAATTGCTAGAATGAGTAAGGGGAGCTGAAAGACAAAGCGTGCATATTTCCAGCGGATAAAGCGCCTTAAGCCTGGAAGTTTAAAAAGGTCAAAGCCTTTGGGTTGTTCGGCGATAGGCTTATAAAGGGGAAGCTCGAGCCTGGCTGGGTTTGAAGTGAGGGGTTTATTCATGGACTTACCTCGTTAGAGCTTAAGTATAAAAACGAAGCTGCATTTTTTGTGTCGGATGGCGCTGAAAACCTCAAGGGTGAGTAAACAGTCACATAAGGATAACCAGGGTGTTATTTGAGGATAATTTATTGAGCAAACCTAAAAGAAACGACCAAGGTACGAATGCTAACTTTATAGAAGTGATGTTGGCCTGTAAGCTGCCCAAAAAGGGAGACGTGATGTCTTGCATCATATTTTTAGGCGTTTAAAGAAAACTGCGTTTCAACAATAAGTTTCTGTGTTAGATGAGTCAAAACGGGTTATTAGCTAAGGACTTTAGTCTGCTAAAGGCTAAAAGGGGAAATTCCGTCGACAAACACCTAGCCTCTAACGTAAACTTCCTGCGTGATTATTGACGAATCGTGGTACAAGAAACCAAGAGGTATCGCTGAGAGAACAAGTGCAGGTGGCATCATTGTGCGCAAAGTTGGCGATAAGGTTTATATTGCCCTTGCCCGTGACAAAGACCAACCTGACTATATCTTACCTAAAGGCGGCGTAGATAAAGGGGAGAGCCTTCTTGAAGCTGCAAAAAGAGAAATTGAGGAAGAGGCGGGTTTTACTCAGTTAGAGACCCTGGCAGATTTGGGCACGCTCGAGCGTCTTAATTTTGCCAAAAGTCGCTGGATTTGCACCCATTATTTTCTATTTCTAACCCATCAAGTCGAGGTTAAGCCTACAGAAACTGCACGCCATGTAGAGCCGCATTGGTTTGATATAGAGGTTTTGCCACCTCTGTTGTGGCCAGAGCAACAAAAGCTAATCGAAGATAAGCGCGAGATGATTATCCAAAAACTGGCTCAGCTAGATCAAAACGTGCTGAGATAGCATTGGTTGGTCAAAATTGCTTAAGAAAAAAGCTGCTAACCTAGCGTTGGTGTCGGTTAAAAAAATTCCAGATTTCTTCGCTGGCACTGATATCAGTACTTACAGAACCGGCAATCTCTTCGGGTAATAGACCAGGGCTACCTGGCCAATTATGACCACCGCCACTGATGGTGTATAGTGTTGTTTCCGTGCCCTCTGGACACCCTAAGACGGTGAGTTGACTAACACTGGTTTCTTCATTCATTTGAGAAAAACTGCGTTTTTCAGTTTCATTGCTACAACCACTGTGCTTTGCCCAATAGGCCAAGGTTCTAGGTACATCGGCAAGTACCAAAACATCGACTCCAGCAGAATTGCGTCGGTTAAAGCCATTCCAAGGCACGACTCTGTCTAGGGTCCCGTGCATAAGCAGGAGCGAGACAGGGATGTCGTGCTCACAAACCCCTGGCATGCCACCAAAACCAGCTGCCCCTACACTGGCAAAACCAGCAAAGACTTCAGGAACATCGCAAGCCAAACGCTCGGTCATAAAGCCGCCATTTGAAAACCCTGTGACATAAAGCCGACTGCGGTCTACAGAATAGGTCTTTGCAATCTGGTCAATCAAATGAAGCAAAAAGGTCGTATCATCAACGCTGACGGGGTAACCTGGAATGTCTTTAACATAGTTCCACTGAGCATCTATGCCATTAGGGTAGACGGCAATAAAATGAAAGGTATCAGCAAGATTATTAAAGTTGGTGAGGCGAATCATGCTGCTAGCGCTTTGACCCCGCCCATGAAGAATCAAGACCAGGGGCATGGGTGTGCTTACAGAATCGTCTTTGGGTACATAAATAGAGTAACTGCGCTCGAGCTCTTGATCGCTTAAGCTAAGACTTTCCTGTGCCAGAGCAAAGCTTAGAAGCAAAACCACACTAACGATAAATGCTTTCACTATATATAAGTATACAACTTATTCCGCAAAACGTATTTATTTGAAGGCTTTGCTGAATCTTACCTAGCCAAGCTTTCCTAAACTCAAAGATTATCCTCGGCCAACAAAAGGCATTTTGGTGGCCATGATGGTCATAAACTGGACATTTGCCTCGAGCGGTAAGCTTGCCATATAAACTACCGCATTGGCAACATCTTCGGCGCGCATCATGGCTTCTGCTTTGATACTTCCATCTGCCTGAGGAACGCCCTCTTTCATACGGGCAGCCATATCTGTTTCGGCATTACCAATATCAATTTGCCCACAGGCAATATTGTATTTACGCCCATCAAGAGAGGTTGATTTGGTGAGTCCTGTAATGGCGTGCTTGCTTGCTGTATAAGGTGCTGAATTGGGCCTGGGAGCATGCGCAGATATCGAACCATTGTTGATAATTCGTCCACCCATGGGAGTTTGGTTTTTCATCATTTTTATGGCTTCCTGGGTACATAAAAATGAACCGGTCAAATTAGTATTAATGACCTTTTGCCATGCTTCAAACTCTAAATCTTCAAGAGCAGTAGGGGGTGCTCCAGTACCAGCATTATTAAAGAGCAGATCAAGTCGCCCAAAGGTTTCTTGCGTTTTAGCAAACAATGCCTTGACCGATTCAGGCTTACTGACATCTGTCGCAACCCTCAACGTGACTGCTCCTGCTGGCAGTGTGCTAACCACTTGATTAAGCTTGTCTTCAGTCCGACCTGCTAAAACGACGCTGTAACCTGCTCTCACTAAGGCAAGGGTTGTCTGTTTACCTATACCAGAACCAGCGCCTGTAACCAGGGCTATAAGAGGATGTGAGGTACTCACAAGTAACCTTTAAGAGGTTCGCCAGAAGCCTGTAGTAATCAAAGAAGAGGCAGTTTTTTTATCGGTTTGAACAATCAGTGCCTCTGGAGAAACGCCTTCAGGTAATCCTTGCTTGGGCGCGGGTTGAGGGCTAAGACCAAATTCTTTGGCGCGTTTTTCTGCTTCCTGATGATTGCTTCGGCTATAAAGAGTAAAGGCTTTGCTGCTCGAGCCTGTTCTCCTTTTGACAGGTTCAGGTTGCGCTACCTGAGCGTCGCTGCTAGAAGGTTTTGCGTTTTGGTTGACAATGGTATTTAATGCTTGTACCCGCAGCGCTTTTCGCTTGGGGTCTTTAAAATCACTAATCCACTCTTTGACTGTTTTCATGCTCATACCTTCGTCAAGTGCTGCCATATAAACGGCTCTTGCCTGATGATCAGTAAAACCTTGCTCACGTAAAAAAGCGTAGCGTAAGGGCTCACCAGAACTTAAGGTGAGCGGTTGACCGTTTCTAAAAAGAATAAAACTCATGGTTAGTTGAGTGTACGACATGTAGCGCCTAAAATGTAAGAAGCTTTTCCTCATATTACCTGGCTTCCTGTGATAGGAGCGTAAATTGTCAAGTGTTTTTAAAGAATAAAGTTATACGTTTAGAGCAATTTGTCAAGCTATCGTTAAGAGGCGTTCACTATATTTTTTAGGTCAAAGCTAAGCTCTGCTGGCCACCCCTTAATAAAAGCGCCTATATTTCCCCAACCAATAAGAGGAGGTAGGGGAGGTTTTAGCATTATAGTCTTTCCAGTTTTTATTGATAAACAACGGAGGGTTCAATCTGATACCGTTTTTATTAGTCATTCCAGAGAATGCTGGAATCCATAGGCTAGGTTTGCCGAAACCTACATTATATAATTCTCAAATAATTTTGGAAAGACTGTAGTCAAGAGACTGGCAGGGCAAATGCAAAGTCAGGGAAGAGAAATACTGCTAATGTCTAGCGATGGAAGAAATCCAAGCCGAAGGAATCATAAGCTATTTTGCAGACATCGAAGATCCACGAGCAGCACGCGGGA